>JAEZKX010000146.1 GCA_023436025.1 Pseudomonadota bacterium
GCTGGCGGCAAGGCACTGGTGCGGCAACTGGTGCAGGCGCTGCAGAGGCGCCGCCGCAGCACCTGCCACCGCGCCGAGCTGACGGTGGTGGTGTTAGATGTAGAACGCATAGCGGCGCAGGTCGGGCCGGCGGGCGTCAACGAGCTGTGGATGGCGCTGGCCGCGCGCATCCGCCGCGAGGTGGGCGTGCTCAATCCGGTGGGCCGCTACTGGGACCGCTGCTTCGTCGTGCTGGTCGAGACCATCCCCTCGACCGCGTGGCTGCGCACACTCGGGTTGAAGCTGGCGGCCGGGCTGCGCCGGCCGATCGCGCTGACCGCGCTCAACGGCGAGCGCGTGATGTTCCAGGTCGACCTCGGCGTCGGCGTGGTCCACCTTCCGCCGGGCGCGCTGGAGGCGGAGGATGTGCTGCACGAAGCACAGCGCATGGCGACGGCCGCGCGGCTGCTGCGCTCGCGCGCGGCCATCCGCGATCCGCTCACCGGCAATGCCGTGGCCGTCGAGGAGGCACAGCTCGACTCGCGTCACGTCCACGACCTGCCGTCGCGCAGGTTCACCCCGACACAGCAGCGCGCGGCGCGTTGAAAGGCCTCCGGTCTCCCCTGGCGCGGTCTACACTTCGGATTTGGACGAAGAACACTCGAAGATGCGACGCTACTGGCTGTTTTTCTCGCAGGTCGTCACGGTGCTGCTGGCCGCGTACTTCGTCGTCGCCACGCTCAAGCCCGACTGGCTCGGTGGCCGCGCCGTCAGCAACTCCAGCACCGGCGTGGCGCTGATGGAGGCCCCCACTTCGCCGACCGCGCCGGCGCCTCCCGGCAGCTTCCGCGATGCCGCCAAGAAGGCCTCGCAGGCGGTGGTGAGCATCAACACCAGCAAGGCCGCCGACCGGCCGGCGTCCAACGATCCGTGGTTCCGCTTCTTCTTCGGCGACCAGGGCTCGGTGCCGCAGGCCGGGCTGGGCAGCGGTGTCATCATCAGCCCCGACGGCTACATCCTCACCAACAACCACGTGGTCGAAGGCGCGACCGAGATCGAGGTCGCGCTCAACGACAGCCGCAAGGCGCGCGCCAAGGTGATCGGCACCGATCCCGAAACCGACCTGGCCATCCTCAAGATCGACCTCGACCGACTGCCGGTGATCACCCTGGGCAATTCCGACGCCCTGCAGGTGGGCGACCAGGTGCTGGCCATCGGCAACCCCTTCGGCGTCGGCCAGACCGTCACCAGCGGCATCGTCAGCGCCCTGGGCCGCAACCAGCTGGGCATCAACACCTTCGAGAACTTCATCCAGACGGACGCCGCCATCAACCCCGGCAATTCCGGTGGCGCCCTGGTGGACGTCAACGGCAACCTGATGGGCATCAACACCGCGATCTATTCGCGCTCGGGCGGCAGCATGGGCATCGGCTTCGCCATCCCCGTGTCCACCGCCAAGCTGGTGCTGGAAGGCATCGTCAAGGACGGGGTCGTCACGCGCGGCTGGATCGGCGTGGAGCCCGCCGACCTGTCGCCGGAGCTGATGGAGACCTTCGGCGTCAAGACGCGCAAGGGCGTGCTGATCACCGGCGTGCTGCAGAACGGTCCCGCGGCCCAGGCCGGCGTGCGGCCGGGGGACGTGGTCGTGCAGGTGGACGGCAAGGATGTGGGCAACGTCTCCGAACTGCTGTCGACCGTCGCCGCCCTCAAGCCCGGCGTGCCCACCCAGTTCAAGCTGCAGCGGCGCGACGATACCGTGGATGTCACGGTGACGCCCGGCAAGCGGCCCAAGCCGCGGCCGCAGCAGCAGCCGGCCCGCTAGGAGCGCGCCCGGCCGCTGGACGCGCGCCGTCCAGGCGGCGACCGCGAGAACGCCTGGCGGCAAGAAGCCAAGCCGCCAGAAGCCGGCTCGCAGGGAATCCAGGGGCACGCCCTCGCCCGGGGCGCTCAGCCCAGGCGCTCGCGCTCGGGCGGCGCTCATCAGGTGCTCCAGCTCGAAGCCCTCAGCTCAGCCCCTGCCGCACGAGGACGGCCCCAAGGGTTGCGCCACGAGGCCGGCGCCACCGGCCCACCGATCAGGACTTCGCGCCCTCTTCCGGCGCTTCTTCCGGGGCCTTGGAGTGCTTCACGA
This sequence comes from Pseudomonadota bacterium, assembly GCA_023436025.1. Lineage (GTDB taxonomy): Bacteria > Pseudomonadota > Gammaproteobacteria > Burkholderiales > Burkholderiaceae_C > Ramlibacter. Next base: position 2,111 of record JAEZKX010000146.1, read on the forward strand.
AGAACTTCGAGGCCCAGATGCCCACCTCGTACAGCAGGCACATCGGCACCGCCAGGGCGAGCTGGGAGACGACGTCGGGCGGCGTGACGATGGCCGCGATGATGAAGGCCAGCACCACGAAATAGCCGCGGAACTCCTTGAGCTTTTCGATCGAGACGATCTCGAAGCGCACCAGCAGCATCACCACGATGGGCACCTGGAAGGCCAGGCCGAACGCCAGGTACAGGCCCAGGATGGCCTCCACGTACGAGGCGATGTCCGGCGTGGCGGCCACGCTGGCCGGCGTGAAGCCCTGGATGAAGGCGAACATCTTGTCCAGCACGAAGAACTGGACGAAGGCGATGCCGCAGTAGGCCAGGAAGCTGCCGAAGATGATCAGCGGCAGCGCGAACTTCTTCTCGTGGCTGTAGAGCCCAGGCGCGACGAAGGCCCAGATCTGGTACATGAGCCAGGGCAGCACCAGCAGCACCGCCGCCATCATCAGCACCTTGAGGGGCACGAAGAAGGGCGAGAACACACCCACGGCGATCAGCTTCGCGTCGGGCGGCATGTGGGCGCGGATCGGCTGGGCGACGAAGTCGATCAGGCCGTTGGGTCCGGGCCAGATGGCCAGCAGGATGACGGCGGCGACGATGCCGTAGAGGCAGTAGATCAGCCGGTCGCGCAATTCGACCAGGTGGGCCACGAACGGCTGCTCGGTGCCAGCCAGCTCGTCTTCCTGGTTCGGGGGGGTTGTGGACATGGGGACAGGCCGCCGGCTTCACCGCAGCGCGCGGCCTTGCTCAGTTGAACTTCTGCGGGCGGTACTTTGCCACACGTGCGGCACCCGACAGCGCCCGCGTGCGCGCCCCGGTGCGGGCCTTGTACCAATGCGGCACGGCGCCCTGCTTCAGGCGCCATTTCTTTTTGGGATGCTTGTATTCGGGGAAGGACGGCGGCAGCGGCAGCTCCGTGGACGACGACTGCCCGGTGGCCTCCTCCCACGACTTCTCGAAGTCGGCGGTGGCGGAATGCACCGAGGACTCGACGTCGCGGGCGGCGCTTTCCACCGTCTCCTTCATCTTGCGCAGCTCGTCGAGGTCCATCGAGCGGTTGACTTCCGCCTTGACGTCCGCCACGTAGCGCTGCGCCTTGCCCAGCAGCGCACCGACCGTCCGCGCCACGCGCGGCAGCTTCTCCGGCCCGATCACGATGAGGGCCACGGCGCCGATCAGCGCCATCTTGGACAGGCCGAGGTCGATCACGAATCAGCGACGGCCAGATCAGGACTTGTTGCGCGCTTCGACGTCGATCGTGGCCTTGTCGGCCTGCGGCGCCTGGGCGGACGTGACCTGGCCCGCCGGAGGCACCTGGCCTTCCGCCGTGGGCGGCGCCGAGCCGTCCTTCATGCCGTCCTTGAAACCCTTGACGGCGCCGCCGAGGTCGGAGCCGATGTTCTTCAGCTTCTTGGTGCCGAAGACCAGGACCACGATCAGAAGCACGACCAGCCAGTGCCAGATGGAAAAGGAACCCATGGATATCTCCTTACTGCGTTGATTCTAGTCGGCCCCGGGAGTTCGCCTGCCGGCTCAGCCTTTTGCCCATGGGCGCGGCCCGCCGATCACGTGGAAGTGCAGGTGCGCCACTTCCTGGCCGCCGTCGGCGCCGGTATTGCACACCAGGCGGAAGCCGCCCTCGGGATAGGGCCGGCAGCCTTCCTGGCGGGCCAGCTTCGGCACCAGGGCCATCATCCGCCCCAGCAGGGCGGCATCGCCATCCTCGACCTGCGCCATGGACGTGATGTGCCGCTTGGGGATCAGCAGGAAATGGACCGGCGCCCAGGGGTGGATGTCGTGGAAGGCGAGGATGTCCTCGTCCTCGTGCACCTTGCGGGAGGGGATCTTGCCCTCCACGATCTTGCAGAAGATGCAGTCCGGGTCGTGGCTCATGGGGTTCCTTCAGGCGGGCGGCAAGCCGTCGTTGAAGCGCAGCCAGCCGCGGATGTAGCGGTACAGGTACCAGATGCCGATGAGGCACCACGCGATCCATCCCGGGATCACCAGCAGCCACAGCGGCACGGTCAGCAGCAGCCAGAGCACCGCCCACCAGAAGGTGCGGATCATGTAGCTGTGGTGCTGCGCATACAGCGCGTCGGTCTCGTCGGCGCGCTTGACGTAGTTGACGATGACGGCGACCACCGCCAGCACCCACATCGTGAACGGCGCCACGGTGTGCAGCGCGTAGAGGATGTGCATGGTCGTGCGGTCGCCGGGCTGCTTCACCTCGAACGCCTGGTAGTCGGTCTGGGACATCCGTCTTCCTCCTCGAAACGCGCGCTACTCGCCGGCCTCGCGCGCACGCGCCTTGCGCAGGGCCTTCTCCTCGATGCCGCTGGTGCCCTCGCGCCGCTGCAGCTCCTCCACCACGTCGGACGGCGCGAGGCCGTAGTGGGCCAGCGCGATCATGCAGTGGAACCACAGGTCGGCCACTTCGCCGACCAGCTTGGCCTTGTCGCCGCCCGCATCAACGTCCTTGGCGGCCATCACCACCTCCGTCGCTTCCTCGCCCACCTTCTTGAGGAAGGCGTCGGGGCCCTTGTGCAGCAGGCGCGCCACGTAGCTCGCCTGGGGGTCGCCGCCATTGGCGGGCTTGCGGCTCTCGATCACCGCGGCAAGGCGGGCGAGGGCGTCGGCTTCGGTCATGGGATTCACTTGTAGATGCTGGCCGGGTCCTTCAAGACCGGTTCGACGGATTGCCAGGCGCCATCGCGGTACAGCTGGAAGAAGCAGCTGTGGCGGCCGGTGTGGCAGGCGATGGAGGGATCGTGGCCGTGCTGCGTCACCTTCAGCAGCAGCACGTCGTTGTCGCAGTCCATGCGCAGCTCGTGCACCTCCTGCACGTGCCCGGACTCCTCGCCCTTGAACCACAGCTTGCCGCGCGAGCGGCTGAAATACACGGCCCGGCCGGTCTCGGCGGTCTTCTGCAGGGCGGCGCGGTCCATCCAGGCGAACATCAGCACGTCGCCGGTTGTCGCTTCCTGCGCAATGACGGGCACCAGCCCCTGGGCGTCCCACTTGACTTGGTCGAGCCATTCCATCGGGCTATTGTCCGTCATGTGCCCCCTGGCCCTACAGCCGCACCGGAATCCCTCGCTGCGCCATCCGCGCCTTGGCCTGGGCCACCGTGTACTCGCCGTAGTGGAAGATGCTGGCGGCGAGCACCGCGTCGGCGCCGCCCTTCTGGATGCCGTCGGCCAGGTGGTCGAGGTTGCCGACGCCGCCGGAGGCGATCACCGGCACCGGCACGGCCTCGCTGACCGCACGGGTGAGTTCGAGGTCGAAGCCCGACTTGGTGCCGTCGCGGTCCATGCTGGTCAGCAGGATCTCGCCGGCGCCGCGCCGCGCCATCTCGCTGGCCCAGGCGACCGCGTCCAGCCCGGTATTGCGGCGGCCGCCGTGGCTGTAGACGTCCCAGCCGGGGCCGCGGCTGGCGGCGTCCTCGGCGCTGCGCTTCTTGGCGTCGATGGCCACCACGATGCACTGGGCGCCGTACTTGCCGGAGGCGGCGTCGATCACGTCCGGGTTGGCGATGGCGGCGGAGTTGAAGCTGGTCTTGTCGGCGCCGGCATTGAGCAGGCGGCGCACGTCTTCGACGGTGCGCACGCCGCCGCCCACCGTCAGCGGGATGAAGACCTGCGAGGCCACGGCCTCGATGATGTGCAGGATCAGGTCGCGCCCGTCGCTGGTGGCGGTGATGTCGAGGAAGGTCAGTTCGTCGGCGCCCTGCTCGTTGTAGCGCGCGGCGATCTCGACCGGATCGCCGGCGTCGCGCAGTTCGACGAAGTTGACGCCCTTGACGACCCGCCCGCCGGTGACGTCGAGGCAGGGGATGATCCGTTTGGCAAGCATGCCCCGATTCTAGTTTTCAGCGGCCGGGCCACTCCCAGCGCGGGGTTTCGCCCTGCCCCAGGTCCAGGACGCGCGTCTCGCCGAGGTCCTTCTCCAGCACCAGGGAGCGCACCTCGACCTGCGCCGCATCCTCCAGCGCGGCCACCAGCCGTGCCGCATGCGAGACCACCACCACCTGCGTCGCGCGCGCGGCCTCGACGACCAGCCGGGCCAGCGCCGGCAGCAGGTCGGGGTGCAGGCTGGCCTCGGGCTCGTTGAGCACCAGAAGCGGCGGTGGCCGCGGCGTCAGCAACGCGGCAATCCACAGCAGGTAGCGCAGCGTGCCGTCCGACCATTCGGCCGCGCGCAGCGGCCGCAGCAGCCCGGGCTGCTGCATGAGCGCCTCGAAGTGGCCGTCGCCGACGCGCACGCTCACGCGGGCGCCCGGAAAGGCGTCGGCCACCGCGGCGTCGAAGGCGTCGGCATCTCCGATCTCGCGGATGGTGGCCACCGCTGCGGCGAAATCCGCGCCGTCGTCGCCGAGGACGGGCGTGCGGGTGCCCACCTGCGGCTGCCGCGCCGGCGCGCCGGCGTCCGTGCGGAAGTGGTCGTAGAAGCGCCAGCCGCGGATCTGCTCGCGCAGGGTCACCATCTCCGGGGCGGCGTGCGGGTCGACGAATTCCGCCAGCATGCTGGCGTAGGGCGGCAGCCGACGCTCGACGGCCTGCCAGCCGCGCTCCTGGCGCGTCTCCAACAGCGGCCCGCGCCGTCGCACCAGCTGGGCGCCGGGGCGCAACAGCGGGCCGCTCCAGACCGCCTCGGCCTTGATCTCGGGATCCTGCGCAAAAGGCGTGGCCGCGCCGGGCACCGGCAGGCCGATGTCGATGGCGTAGCCGAAGTCGCCGGGGGCATCCCCGGCAAAGCCCAGGCGCAGGTGCACCGGTTCGCTGCGGCGGGTGCCCTCCACCCGCTGCTCGCCGCGCCGCATGGCCGCCGAGATCCGTTCCGGACCGGCCCACAGCACCGAGGCCAGGCCGCCCTCGCGCGCCAGCGAGCGCGTGACGCCGCCTTGGGCGGTGTCGGCCAGCAGGCGCAAGGCCCGGTAGACACTGGACTTGCCGCTGCCGTTGGCGCCTGTGACCAGCGTCAGCTGCCCCAGCGGCAGCAGCAGCTGCCGCAGCGAGCGGTAGTTGGCGATGGCGAGCGTGCGCAACACCAGCGCCGGCCGGGGATCAGCCCTTGAGCTCGTCCGCCCGGGCCTGCGCCCGCTCGAAGTCGAGCGCGCCGTTGTAGACCGCGCGGCCGCAGATCACGCCTTCGATGCCCTCGTCCTCCACCGCGCACAGCTGCTCGATGTCGGCGATGGAGCCCAGGCCGCCGGAGGCGATGACCGGGATGGTCAGCGACTGTGCCAGCTTCACCGTGGCTTCGATGTTGATGCCGGTGAGCATGCCGTCGCGGCCGATGTCGGTGTAGACGATGGACTCGACGCCCCAATCCTGGAACTTCTTGGCCAGGTCGACCACCTCGTGGCCGGTCAGCTTGCTCCAGCCGTCGGTGGCCACCTTGCCGTCCTTGGCGTCGAGGCCGACGATGATGTGGCCGCCGAAGGCGGTGCAGGCGTCCTTCAGGAACCCCGGGTTCTTCACCGCGGCGGTGCCGATGATGACGTAGCGCAGGCCGCCGTCGATGTATTTCTCGATGGTGTCGAGGTCGCGGATGCCTCCGCCCAGCTGCACCGGAATCTCGTCGCCCACGGCCTTGAGGATGGACCGGATGGCGGCGAAGTTCTGGGGCTTGCCGGCAAAGGCGCCGTTGAGGTCGACCAGGTGGAGGCGCCGGGCGCCACGCTCCAGCCAGGTCCGCGCCATGGCGGCGGGGTCCTCGCTGAAGGTGGTGGCCTGGTCCATGTCGCCTTGTTTCAGGCGAACGCAGTGGCCGTCTTTCAGGTCAATCGCGGGGATCAGCAGCATGGCGGGGAGAAGGTACGACCGGGGGCCGGACCCGCGGGATCACGGAGTCCAGTGCAGGAAGTTGCGATAAAGCGTGAGGCCCTGGTCGGCGCTTTTTTCGGGGTGGAACTGGGTCGCAAAAATATTATCGCGGGCGACGGCGGCGGTAAAGCGCGCGCCATAGTCGGATTCCCCAACGCTGTGGCGCGGGTCGGACGGACGGGCATGGTAGCTGTGGACGAAGTAAAAATAGCTATCGTCCGGGATGCCGGCCCACATGGCATGGGGCCGGGCCTGGTGCACGCGGTTCCAGCCCATCTGGGGCACCTTGTAGCGGCTGCCATCGGGCTGGCGCTGGCCTTCCAGGCGGAAGCGCACCACCTCGCCGGGGATCAGGCCCAAGCCTTCGGTGGGCCCCTCCTCGCTGCGATCCAGCACCATCTGCATGCCGACGCAGACGCCGAACAGCGGCTTGCTGGCGGCAGCTTCCAGCACCGGCTCCAGCAGGCCGGACTCGCGCAGCTCGCGCATGCAGTCCGGCATGGCGCCCTGGCCCGGCAGCACGATGCGTTCGGCCGCGCGCACTTCCTCGGGACGCGAGGTGATGATGGCCTGCACCCCGCTGTCGCGCGCGACATGCAGCACCGCCTGCGCCACCGAGCGCAGGTTGCCCATGCCGTAGTCGACCACGGCGACGGTGCGCGTCACAGGCTGCCCTTGGTCGAGGGGATGGTTCCGGCGGCGCGCGGGTCGAATTCCAGCGCGCCGCGCATGGCGCGGGCGAAGGCCTTGAACACCGTCTCGCACTGGTGGTGGGCGTTCTCGCCGCGCAGGTTGTCCACGTGCAGCGTCACGAAGGCGTGGTTGACGAAGCCCTGGAAGAATTCATGGGCCAGCTGGGTGTCAAAGGTGCCGATCATGCCGCTCTTGAACGGCACGTTCATGACCAGGCCGGGCCGGCCGGAGAAGTCGATGACCACGCGCGACAGCGCTTCGTCGAGCGGCACGTAGGCATGGCCGTAGCGGCGGATGCCCTTCTTGTCGCCCACCGCCTTGTAGACGGCCTGGCCGAGGGTGATGCCGACATCCTCCACCGTGTGGTGGCCGTCGATGTGCAGGTCGCCCTGGGCCTCGATCTCCAGGTCGATCAGGCCGTGGCGGGCGATCTGGTCCAGCATGTGGTCGAAGAAGCCGATGCCGGTGGCGAGTTTCGCCTGGCCGGTGCCATCGAGGTTCACGCGGACGGTGATCTGGGTTTCGGCGGTGTGGCGGGTGACTTCGGCGGTGCGGGGCGTGCTCATAGGGAGGCCTGCAGGGCGGACAGCATGCGGGCGTTCTCGTCGGGCGTGCCGACGGTCAGGCGCAGGCAGTTGGCCAGCAAGGGGTGCATTCTAGAAACGTTCTTCACCAGCACGCCGTGCGCCTTCATGCCGGCGAAGGCGCGGTCGGCGTCGGGCACGCGCACCAGCACCATGTTGGCGTCGCTGGGCCAGGCCTTGACGGCCGGCAGGCCGGCCAGGAAGGCCTGGATGCGCGCGCGCTCGGCGCGCAGCTGCGCGGCCTGTTCGGCGAACACGGCCTCGTGCTCCAGCGCGAACAGCGCCGCCTCGGCGTTGAGCACGCTGATGTTGTAGGGCGGGCGCACCTTGTCGATCTCGTGGATCAGGCGCGCCGGGCCCATGGCGTAGCCGATGCGCACGCCGGCCAGCCCGAACTTGCTGAGCGTGCGCATCAGCAGCACGTGCTGGTGGCGCGCCAGGCGGTCGAGATAGGTGCGGGAGGAGAACGGCTGGTAGGCCTCGTCGATGACCACCAGGCCGGGCGCGGCCTGCACGACCTTCTCGACGGTGTCCTCGTTCCAGAGGTTGGCCGTGGGATTGTTCGGGTAGGCCAGGTAGACGATGGCCGGCTGGTGGCGCGCAATCGCGTCCAGCATCGCGGCCTCGTCCAGCTCGAAGTCCGGCGTGAGGTCGACCCCGATGAAGCGCAGGCCCTGCAGCTGCGCGCTCATCTCGTACATCACGAAGCCGGGCAGCGGCGCCAGGATGGCGGCGCCGGGCACGTCGCAGGCCATGGCGACCAGCGAAATGATCTCGTCGGAGCCGTTGCCCAGCATCAGCTCGAAGCCCGCCGGCAGCCCGGCGTGCCGCGCGATGGCCCGCTTCAGGTCGTCGAGGCGCTCGCCCGGATAGCGGTTGAGCGCCACTTCGGCGAGCCGTTCGCCCAGCTCGCGCCGCAGCTGCGGCGGCAGCCGGTAGGGGTTCTCCATCGCATCGAGCTTGACCAGGCCGCGCGCGTCCTGGACCGCATAGGCGTGCATGGACTGCACGTCCTGGCGAATGCGGGTGGCGATGAGTTGGTCGAGCGTTGCGGGCATGGGATGGGCCGGAAGGACCGGACGCAAAAAGTCGCGAAGACTTCGCGCAAAAGTCGCAAAGGGAACCCCGATTATCTATGGGACTTCCTTTCGCGACTTTTGCGGGACTTTTTGCGGCTTTTGCGTCCTTCTTTCCGCCCCCGGCTGGATCAGTCGCTCAGGGCTTGAGCCGCATCTCGGCCGCCCGGGCATGCGCCTGCAGGCCTTCGCCATGGGCCAGTTCGGCCGCGATGACGCCCAGGGCCTGGGCACCGGCTTCGCTGACCTCGATCAGGCTGCTGCGCTTCTGGAAGTCGTAGACGCCCAGGGGGCTGGAAAAGCGTGCCGTCGTGCTGGTCGGCAGCACGTGGTTGGGCCCGGCGCAGTAGTCGCCCAGCGACTCGCTGGTGTAGGCGCCCAGGAAGATGGCGCCGGCGTGGCGCAGCAGCGGTTCCCAGCGGTGCGGGTCGGCGCTGGCGATCTCCAGGTGCTCGGGGGCGATGCGGTTGCTGATCTCGCAGGACTCTTCCATCGAGCGGGTACGGATCAGCGCGCCGCGGCCGGTGAGCGAGCGGGCGATGATCTCGGCGCGCGGCATCTCGGGCAGCAGGCGGTCGATGCTGGCCTGCACCTGCTCGATGTAGGCCGCGTCCGGGCACAACAGGATGCTCTGGGCCAGCTCGTCGTGCTCTGCCTGCGAGAACAGGTCCATGGCCACCCAGTCGGGCGGCGTGCTGCCGTCGGCCAGCACCAGGATCTCGCTGGGGCCGGCGATCATGTCGATGCCGACCTGGCCGAACACGCGGCGCTTGGCGGCGGCGACGTAGGCATTGCCCGGGCCGGTGACCTTGTCGACCCGGGGTACCGTGGCCGTGCCATAGGCCAGCGCCGCCACGGCCTGGGCACCGCCGATGGTGAAGGCGCGCGTGACGCCCGCCACGTGCGCCGCGGCCAGCACCAGCGGGTTCTTCTCGCCGCGCGGCGTCGGCACCACCATGATGATCTCGGGCACGCCGGCCACGTGGGCCGGGATGGCGTTCATCAGAACCGAGGAGGGATAGGCGGCCTTGCCGCCCGGCACGTAGATGCCGACGCGGTCGAGCGGCGTCACCTTCTGCCCAAGCAGCGTGCCATCGGCGTCGCGGTAGCTCCAGCTCTCGCCGCAGGCCTTCTTCTGCGCCTCGTGGTAGGCGCGCACACGGTCGGCGGCGGCCTGCAGCGCGTCGCGCTGCCGGGCGGGCAGGCCCTCGAAGGCGGCCTTCAGTTCGGCCGGCTGCAGCACGAGGTCGGCCATGGAGGCGGCCTGCATGTCGAACTTGCGCGTGTACTCCAGGACCGCGGCATCGCCGCGCGCCCGCACGTCGCCCAGGATGGCGGCGACCGACTGTTCCACCGCGGCATCGGTCTCGTCCGACCAGTGCAGCCGCGCCTGCAGGGCGGCGTCGAAGCCGCTGTCGGCGGAAGACAGGCGTAGCGGGCGGGCGGTGGGGTTCATGACGAGCGGGCGACGGTCTGCGAGAACACGTCGATGAGGCGGCGGATGGGTTCCTGCTTCAGCTTGAGCGCGGCCTGGTTGACGACCAGCCGCGAGCTGATGTCCATGATGCGCTCGACCTCGACCAGGTTGTTGGCCTTGAGCGTGCCGCCGGTCGACACCAGGTCGACGATGGCGTCGGCCAGCCCGGTCAGCGGCGCCAGCTCCATGGAGCCGTACAGCTTGATCAGGTCGACGTGCACGCCCTTGGCGGCAAAGAAGTCGCGCGCGATGGTGGTGTACTTGGTGGCCACGCGCAGGCGCGAGCCCTGGCGCACCGCGTTGGCGTAGTCGAAGTCGGCACGCACCGCCACGCTGACGCGGCACTTGGCGATGCGCAGGTCGAGCGGCTGGTACAGGCCCTGGCCGCCATGCTCGATCAGCGTGTCCTTGCCGGTCACGCCGAGGTCGGCGCCGCCGTACTGCACGTAGGTCGGCACGTCGGTCGCCCGCACGATCACCACGCGCAGCTGCGGCTGGCTGGTCGCCAGGATCAGCTTGCGCGACTTCTCGGGATCCTCCAGCACGTCGATGCCGGCGGCCTTCAGCAGCGGCAGGGTCTCTTCGAAGATACGGCCCTTCGACAGGGCCAGCGTCACGGTCATTGCGATGTCGTTTTCCAGTGCCGGCGGCCCGGCCATGCCGGGCCCCGCGGGCGTGCGCCAACCGGAGCCGCCGCAAGGCGGTCCGCAAAGAGGCCTACTTTACCCGTTCGATGTCGGCGCCCAGGGCGCGCAGCTTGCTCTCCATGGACTCGTAGCCGCGGTCCAGGTGGTAGATGCGGTCGACCAGCGTCTCGCCGTCGGCCACCAGTCCGGCGATGACCAGGCTGGCGGAGGCGCGCAGGTCGGTGGCCATCACGGCCGCGCCCGACAGGCGCTCCACCCCGTGGGTGATGGCGACCTTGCCGTCGACGTCGATGCGCGCGCCCATGCGCGCCAGCTCGCTGACGTGCATGAAGCGGTTCTCGAAGATGGTCTCGGTGATCTTGGCGTCGCCTTCGGCAATGCAGTTGAGCGCCATGAACTGCGCCTGCATGTCGGTGGGAAAGCCGGGGTACTCGGTGGTCTTGAAGCTCTGCGCCTCCATGCGGCCGGTCGCCTTGACCCGGATGCCGCCGTCGACCGCCTCCACCGTCGCGCCGGCGGCGCGCAGCAGGTCGATGACGGCCTCCAGGTGGTCGGCGCGGCCGTCACGCAGCAGCACCTCGCCGCCGGTGGCGGCCACCGCGCACAGGAAGGTGCCGCATTCGATGCGGTCGGCCACCACGCTGTGGGTGGCGCCGTGGAGCTTCTCCACGCCCTGGATGCGGATGCGGTTGGTGCCGTGGCCCTCGACCTTGGCGCCCATCGCGTTGAGCATGTCGCCCAGGTCGGTGATCTCCGGCTCCATGGCCGGGTTCTCCAGCACCGTCTCCCCTTCGGCCAGCGCGGCGGCCATCATGAAGTTCTCGGTACCCGTCACGGTGATCATGTCCGTGCGGATGTGGGCGCCCTTCAGCCGGGTCCAGCCGCGCGGCAGCTTGGCGATCATGTAGCCGTGCTCGATGACGATCTCGGCGCCCATCTTCTGCAGGCCCTTGATGTGCTGGTCGACCGGCCGCGCGCCGATGGCGCAGCCGCCCGGCAGCGACACCGTGGCCTCGCCGAAGCGCGCCAGCAGCGGTCCCAGCGCCAGCACCGCCGCGCGCATGGTCTTCACCATCTCGTAGGGTGCTTCCGGGAAGTGCAGGTCGTGCGAGGCGATGACCACCGTGCCGTCCGGGCTGAACTCCGCGGTGGCCCCCATGTTGCGGATGAGCTTGAGCATGGTCGCCACGTCCTGCAGGCGCGGGATGTTGCGCAGCGTCACCGTCTCGGGCGTGAGCAAGGCGGCGCACAACTCCGGCAGCGCGGCGTTCTTGGCGCCGGAGACCCGGATCTCGCCGGTAAGCGGCCGTCCGCCGCGGATCAGGAGCTTGTCCATGGCCTTACTTGTGTTGGGCTTGCCACTCGTCGGGCGTGAAGGTGCGGATCGACAAGGCATGCACCTCGTCGGTGTGCATTCTCGCACCGAGCGTCGCGTAAACCCGCTGGTGCCTCTGGAGCGTACGCAGGCCGGCGAACTCGGCTGACACGACCAGCGCCTGCCAGTGCCGGCCGTCGCCATCGACCTCGAGGTGCGCGCACGGCAGGCCGGCGGCGATGATGGAGCGCAGCTGGTCGGCGGTCATGGCGCCTCCGCGGGGACGATGCCGGCGCAGGCCGGGTGGGCAGGCTTCGCGGGACGCGAGGTGACGGACGAGGGGATCACATTAGCTCCGGATCTTGTAGCCGATGCGCAGCAGGTGGACGGCGACGCCGCTGACCACCAGCATCGCGCTGCCGACGATGGCCAGGCTCAACCACGGCGAGACATCGCTGACGCCAAAGAAGCCGTAGCGGAAGCCGTCGATCATGTAGAAGAAGGGGTTGAGGTGGCTCACCTGCTGCCAGAACGGCGGCAGCGAGTGGATGGAGTAGAAGACGCCCGACAGGAAGGTCATCGGCATGATGACGAAATTCTGGAAGGCCGCCATCTGGTCGAACTTCTCGGCCCACAGGCCGGCGATCAGCCCCAGCGCGCCCAGCATGCCGGCGCCCAGGAAGGCGAACACCAGGATCCACGCGGGCGCCGCGAAGCTGATCTTGGTGAACCACGCCGTCACCGCGAACACGCCCAGGCCCACGCACAGGCCGCGGGCGATGGACGAGCCGACATAGGCCACGAACCAGCTCCAGTGCGACAGCGGCGTCAGCAGCACGAAGACCAGGTTGCCCATGATCTTGCTCTGGATCAGCGACGACGAGCTGTTGGCGAAGGCGTTCTGCAACACCGACATCATCACCAGGCCAGGCACCAGGAAGGAGGTGTAGCTGATGGCGTCGTACACCTTGACCCGGTCGGACAGCACGTGGCCGAAGATCAGCAGGTACAGCAAGGCCGTCAGCACCGGCGCCGCAACGGTCTGGAAACCGACCTTCCAGAAACGGAGAGTCTCCTTGTACAGGAGCGTTTGCCAGCCGGTCATCTTTGAGTTTCTCGAATGCGGACAGCCGGACGCGAAAGTCGCGAAGGTTGCGCAAAAGTCGCAAAAGGACTTCCAAGAAAAAGGCTGTCTTGGCTGTTCTTTTGCGACCTTTGCGCAGCTTTTGCGACCTTTGCGTCCGGAAGTTGGATGTTCATGCCGCCGCCCCCTCGCGATCCTTCATCACGTCGATGAAGACATCCTCGAGGTCGGCCTTGCGGATCTCGACATCCTCCACCCGCAGGCCCGCCTGGCGGATGACGGCGAGGTGTTGTTCGATCTCGTGGGCGTCGTGCGCGGGCAGCTGCACGATGCGGCCGGTCACCCGGGCCTTGCCTTCGAATTCGACCGGCAGCGCGCCATCGATCTTGAAGCGCAGCACGTTGCTCGACGCCGCCTTCAGCAGGTTGGCGGTGCGCTCCAGCGCCACCACCCGCCCACTCTTGAGCATGGCGATGCGCGTGCACAGCGCCTCGGCCTCTTCCAGGTAGTGGGTGGTGAGCAGCACGGTGTGGCCCTGCTTGTTCAGGCGCGCGATGAACTGCCACAGCGTCTGGCGCAGTTCCACGTCGACGCCCGCGGTCGGTTCGTCCAGCACGATCACCGGCGGCCGGTGCACCAAGGCCTGCGCCACCAGCACGCGGCGCTTCATGCCGCCGGAGAGCTGGCGCATGTTGGCGCTGGCCTTGTCGGCCAGGCCCAGGCTGGCGAGGAGCTCGTCGATCCAGGCGTCGTTGTTCTTCACGCCGAAGTAGCCGGACTGGATGCGCAGCGCCTCGCGCACGGTGAAGAAGGGGTCGAACACCAGTTCCTGCGGCACCACCCCGAGCTGCCGGCGGGCGGCCGCATAGTCGGACTGCACGTCGTGCCCGTGGACCAGGACCCTGCCCGCCGTGGCACGGGTGAGGCCGGCCAGGATGCTGATCAGGGTCGTCTTGCCGGCGCCGTTGGGACCGAGCAGGCCGAAGAACTCGCCCTCCTCGATGTCGAACCGCACGCCATCGAGCGCCTGGAAGCTGCCGCGCGCCGTGGTGTAGGTCTTGGAGACGGACTGGAAGGAGATCGCGGGCATGGGCAACCCACGATTTTAGCGGGGGGCGGTATTTCGCGTTGGGGACGGTCTCGTAAGCCGTAGAAGACGGACAGCCGGACGCAAAGGTCGCGAAAGCACGCAAAAGTCGCGAAAGAACAGCCAAAGAAAGACTTTCTCTGGAAGTCCTTTTGCGACTTTTGCGAAGCCTTTGCGATTTTTGCGTCCGGCAGTCCGGATGCCTGGCAGTCCGCCTGCCGCAGCCTACGCCGCCGGCAGCAGCTCCGACACGCCGTACAGGCCCGCCAGCTCGCGCAGGTGCGGGTGCAGGTGGACGACGGAGAAGGTCTTGCCCTGCACCAGCGCTTCGCGGCGGCACTCGAGCAGGACCGCCAGCGCGGAGGAATCGAAGCGGCGCAGGCCCGATGCGTCGGCCACCGCATGCGGGGACGGATCCGAGCGCATCGCCTGGGCCAGCATGCGGCAGCAGGCGGGCGCCTCGGCGTGCGTCAGTTCGGCCGGGAGCACCAGCATGGCGGCGTCAGCCCCTGCCGGCGTTGGACTTGTTGCGCTGGGCCAGCGAAGCGATCAGGCCGTCCACGCCCTTCTGGTTGATCTCCTGGGCGAACTGGCTGCGGTAGGTTTCCACCAGCCACACGCCCAGCACGTTCAGGTTGTAGATCTTCCACCCGCCGCCCGCCTTCTCCATGCGGTAGTCCAGCTGGATCGGGTCGCCGCGGCCCCGGATCTCGGTGCGCACCACCACTTCGGTGTCGGTGGGCTGGGCCCGCAGCGGCTTGACGGTGACGGTTTCGTCGGCAATCTGCGACAGCGCGCCCGAATACGTGCGCACCAGCAGCGCCTTGAATTCGTCCTGCAGGCGCTTGCGCTGCTCCGGCGTGGCCTGGCGCCAGGCCGGGCCGACGGCGGAAGCCGTCATGCGCTCGAAGTTGACGTTCGGCATGATCTTGGCGTCGACCAGCGCCATGAGGCGGGTGGTGTCGCCCGCCTGCAGGGTCTTGTCGGACTTGAGCGCGGCCAGCACGTCGTCGGTCCAGCGCTTGATCAGGATATCCGGAGTCTCGTCGGCGGCATGGGCAAGGGGCAGCCCGCCGCCGGCCAGGCTGGTGGCCAGCACGGCCGCGGCCAGGCGGCCGAGGTTACGTCGGTTCATCTTCATCCTTTCACACACGGCCCGCCGGTGCGGGCGTTCTCCCGTTGGAACGGGACAGTGTTCCATGGTTGCGTCCGGGGCAGTCCCCCTTGCAACCACTTGCAAGCTGACAGTTTAGCGGGCGGCCGGCGGCTGCCCGGGCGTGGGCAGGGGCTGGCCAGCGGGCGTGGTGCCCGAGGGGTTGGCGCCAGGCGGCAACGGCGGCGGCACCTCGCGGCGCGGGTCTTCCGGCTCGTAGATCTCGGCGCGCCGGCGCTGCAGGTGCGCGTCGCGGGTGAAGGCGTACTTGTCGAGGGCGGCCTGGTCGAGCACGTCGCTCACGCGCAGCAGGTTGGCGCGGGCGTTGACCACCCGTACCGTGTAGGCCGTGTAGCGTACGTCGGACGGCGAAATGCCCGCCAGGAGGTCGGCCTTGCGGTCCACCGGCAGCGCCACGGTGTCGCGCAGCGTCGAGGGCCCGAAGATCGGCAGCACCACGTAGGGGCCGGCGGGCACGCCCCAGACCCCCAGCGTCTGGCCGAAATCCTCGCGGTGCCGATCGATGTTGAGGTCGCTGGCGACGTCGAAGATCCCGAACACGCCCCAGACGGTGTTGACCTGCACCCGGGCGAAATTATCGGCCGCCTCCTGCACCTTGCCTTGCAGGGCACTGTTGACGAACGACCACATGTCGCCCAGATTGCCGAAGAAATTGGAGACGCCGGTCCGGATGAGCGGCGGGACGTGATCCTTGTAGGCGGTGGCGACGGGCTTGAGCAGCGCGGCGTCCAGCCCCTCGTTGAACTGCGAGACACCGCGATTGAAGGGCTCGAACGGATCGCCGGGGTGGCGATTGGGCACGGACGCGCAGCCTCCGAGCGCCAGCGTCGCCGCGACGATGGCGAGGGACGCCACGAAGGGGCGCAGGGTTCTGGCTCGAAGTTTCATTTCTTGGTTCCTGGATTGGCCGGGCCTTCCGCCGCCTTGTTGTACAGGAACTGGCCGATCAGGTTTTCCAGCACGACGGCGGATTGCGTGGTCGTGATGGTATCGCCGGGCGCGAGAAGCTTGTCGTCAGCGCCCGCCTCGATTCCCACATATTGCTCACCGAGCAAGCCGCTGGTCAGGATCTTGAGGGAACTGTCCTTGGGAAACTGGTAGCGGCGGTCCATCGACAGGTCGACCCGGGCCTGGAAGGTCTTGTCGTCGAAGGAGATGCCGTCCACCCGGCCGACCACCACGCCGGCGCTCTTGACCGCGGCCTTGGGCTTGAGGCCCCCGATGTTGTCGAAGCGGGCGCTCACCTTGTAGGTCGGCGCGAAATTCAGGGCCAGCAGGTTGGCCGCCTGCAGCGCCAGGAAGACCACCGCCGCCATCCCGACGATGACGAACAGGCCTACCCAGATGTCGTTCTTGCTGCGTTCCATGTCTTGTTCCTCAAATGCTGAACATCATTGCCGTCAGGATGAAGTCCAGGGCCAGCACCGCCAGCGACGCCACCACCACGGTGCGTGTGGTCGCGCGCGCGACACCTTCTGGCGTCGGCTTGGATTCGTAGCCTTGCAGTACCGCGATGAAGGTGACGGCGATGCCGAACACGATGCTCTTGAGCACGCCATTGCCGACGTCCTGGAGGACGTCGACGCCGCCCTGCATCTGGCTCCAGAAGGCGCCGGGATCGACACCGATGAGCAGGACGCCCACCATCCAGCCGCCCACGATGCCGACCGCGCTGAAGACGGCGGCCAACAGCGGCATCACGATCACCCCGCCCCAGAAGCGCGGCGCCAGGATGCGCTGCACCGGGTCCACGGCCATCATCTCCATGGCGGAGAGCTGCTCGCCCGCCTTCATCAGGCCGATTTCGGCGGTCAGCGAGGTGCCGGCCCGGCCGGCGAACAGCAAGGCGGTGACCACCGGCCCCAGCTCGCGCACCAGGCTCAGGGCCACCAGCAGGCCGAGCGCCTCGGCCGAACCGTAGCGCTGCAGCGTGTAGTAGCCCTGCAGCGCCAGTACGAAGCCGACGAACAGCCCGGACACCGCGATGATGGCCAGCGAATAATTGCCCAGGAAGTGGATCTGGTCGCGCAGCAGGCGGCCGCGCTTGAGCGTCGGCCCGGCGAGCGCGAGCAGGCGCGCCAGCAGGCGGGCTGCATAGCCGATGTCGACCAGCTTGGCGCGCACGGCGAAGCCGATGTCGGCGGGGTTGTACCAGCTCATGCCGGCACCTGCCCGGCCGCGCGCGCGGGGCCGCGCGCACAAGCCAGCCCACGAAGTCGTGGCAGGCAGCTCATCGGTTCAGCCCTCCGCTGAAGTCCTCGGCCACGGTCGGGCCGGGATAGTGGAAGTGCACGGGCCCCTCGGGCCTGGCCTGGACGAACTGCTGCACCAGCGGGTCGGTCGAGGCCCGCACTTCCGCGGGGGTGCCCTGGGCCGCGACACCCCCGTTGGCCAGGATGATCACCTGGTCGGCGATGCGGAAGGTCTCGTCGAGGTCGTGCGACACCACGATGCTGGTGATGCCCAGGGTGTCGTTCAGCCGGCGGATCAGCTGGGCGGCGGTGCCCAGCGAGATCGGGTCGAGGCCGGCGAAGGGCTCGTCGTACATGACCAGGTCCGGGTCCAGCGCGATGGCGCGCGCCAGGGCGACGCGGCGCGCCATGCCGCCCGAGATCTCGGCGGGCATCAGGTCGCGCGCGCCGCGCAGGCCCACCGCGTTGAGCTTCATCAGCACGATGTCGCGCACCAGGTTCTCGGGCAGGCCCGCGTGCTCGCGCAGCGGGAAGGCGACGTTGTCGAACACCGACAGGTCGGTGAACAGTGCGCCGAACTGGAACAGCATGCCCATGCGCCGGCGGATGCGGAACAGGCCGTTGCGGTCGAACCGGACGATGTCCTCGCCGTCGAACAGCAGCTCGCCCTGCTGCGCGCGCACCTGGCCGCCGATCAACCGCAGCACCGTCGTCTTGCCGCCGCCCGAAGCGCCCATGAGCGCCGTCACCTTGCCGCGCGGCACGGTGAAACTGAGGTCATCGAGGATGCGCCGCGCGCCGTAGCCGAAGCTGAGCTTGCGGCATTCGACCAGCGCGGTGCTGTCAGGTTCGGTCATCCGTGGAGGTGCAGCGGCCGCAGCGCGGCCTGGAGCTGAAAGCCCTGGATGATAGGGCTTTCCCTGCAGAGCTGCCCGCCAGGGGACGTAACGCGCCGGTTACCCCCTGCGGACGCCGGGCTGGCGCACGGTCAGCGCGGCAGGTCGCTGAATCCCATGAGGAACTCGTCCACCGCGCGGGCGGCCTGGCGGCCCTCGCGGATGGCCCAGACCACCAGCGACTGGCCACGGCGCATGTCGCCGGCGGCGAACACCTTGGGCACGCTGGTCGCGTAGCCGCCCTGGAAGTCGGTCGTGGCCTTGGCATTGCCGCGCGCGTCCTTCTCGACGCCGAAGCCCTCGAGGACGGAGGCAACCGGACTGACGAAGCCCATGGCCAGCAGCACCAGGTCGGCCTTGTACTCCTTTTCGGTACCCGGAACCTCGACGAACTTGCCGTCCTTGAACTCCACGTGCACGGTCTTCAGGCCGGTGACCTTGCCCTTCTCGCCGATGAACTCCTTGGTGGCGATGGCGAACTCGCGCTCGCAGCCCTCCTCGTGCGAGGAGCTGGTGCGCAGCTTGTACGGCCAATAGGGCCAGGTCAGCGCCTTGTTCTCGTGCTCGGGCGGCATGGGCATCAGCTCGAACTGCACCACGCTCTTGGCGCCATGGCGGTTGCTGGTGCCCACGCAGTCGCTGCCGGTGTCGCCGCCGCCGATGACGATCACGTGCTTGCCGTCGGCGCGCAGCTGGCCCTTGACCTTGTCGCCCGCGTTCACCTTGTTCTGCTGCGGCAGGAACTCCATGGCGAAATGGATGCCGTCGAGGTCGCGGCCGGGCACCGGCAGGTCGCGCGACTGCTCGGCGCCGCCGGTCAGCAGCACCGCGTCGAATTGCTCCTGCAGCTGCTGCGGCGTGACCGTCTCCTTGGCCCAGTTGGTGACCTTGGAGCCCTTGGGCAGCGCGCCGACCATCACGCCGGTGCGGATGGTGACCCCCTCGGCCTGCATCTGCTCGACGCGGCGGTCGATGTGGTGCTTCTCCATCTTGAAGTCGGGGATGCCATAGCGCAGCAGGCCACCGATGCGGTCGTTCTTCTCGAACAGCGTCACGTCGTGGCCGGCGCGCGCGAGCTGCTGCGCCGCGGCCATGCCGGCCGGGCCGGAGCCGACCACCGCCACCTTCTTGCCGGTCTTGATGCGCGCCGGGCGCGGCTGCACCCAGCCATGCTCCCACGCGCGGTCGATGATGGCGTGCTCGATCGACTTGATGCCCACCGCCTCGTCGTTGAAGTTCAGCGTGCAGGCCGCCTCGCAGGGCGCGGGACAGATGCGGCCGGTGAACTCGGGGAAGTTGTTGGTGGAGTCCAGCACCGTCCAGGCGTTCTTCCAGTCCTGGCGGTACACCAGGTCGTTGAAGTCCGGGATGATGTTGTTGACCGGGCAGCCCGAGTTGCAGAACGGGATGCCGCAGTCCATGCAGCGCGCGCCCTGGACCTTGGCCTCCTCGTTCGTGAGGCCGACGACGAATTCCTTGTAGTGCTTCAGGCGCTCGGGGACGGGCTTGTAGCCCTCCTCGATGCGCTCGTATTCCATGAAGCCGGTGACTTTGCCCATGATTGCTCTTCCGTCCTCTTACTTCGCCGGCGCCGGCTCGTGCTGCATCGCGACTTCCTGGTTGGTGCCGGCGGAGGCCAGCTCGACCTCGCGCTCGTACATCTCGGCCAGGGCGCGCTTGTACTCGTTGGGGAACACCTTGACGAACTTCTGGCGCGCGTTGTTCCAGTCGTCCAGCAGTTCGCGGGCACGACGGCTGCCGGTCCAGCGGTTGTGGTCCTCCAGCAGCTTCTTCAGCAGCGCCTCGTCGGTGGTGTCGCGGTGCAGGCGGGTGCGGGCGTTGGCCGCCTTCTGCTCGCCCGACGTGCCGACGCGCTCCAGCGACACCATGGCGGTGTTGCAGCGGCTGGCGAACTTGCCGTCCTCGTCGTAGACATAGGCCACGCCGCCCGACATGCCGGCGGCGAAGTTGCGGCCGGTCTTGCCCAGTACCACCACCGTGCCGCCGGTCATGTACTCGCAGCCGTGGTCGCCCGTGCCTTCCACCACCGCGGTGGCGCCGGACAGGCGCACCGCGAAGCGCTCGCCGGCCACGCCGCTGAAGAAGGCCTCGCCGGACGTGGCGCCGTACAGCGCGGTGTTGCCGATGATGATGTTCTTGGTGGATTCGCCGCGGAAGTCGATGCTGGGCCGCACCACCACGCGGCCGCCCGACAGGCCCTTGCCGGTGTAGTCGTTGGCGTCGCCGATCAGGTACAGCGTGATGCCGCGCGCCAGGAAGGCGCCGAAGGACTGGCCGCCCGTGCCTTCGAGCTGGATGCGCAGCGTGTCGTCCGGCAGGCCTTCCGGATGCACCTTGGTGAGCGCGCCCGACAGCATGGCGCCGACTGAGCGGTTGACGTTGCGCGCCACCTCGATGAACTGCACGCGCTCGCCGCGCTCGATGGCGGCGCGCGACTTCTCGATCAGCACCTTGTCCAGGCTGCGGTCCAGCAGGTGGTCCTGCTCCTCGCACTGGAAGCGCGCCACGTCGGCCGGCACCTTGGGCTGCGCGAACAGGCGCGAGAAGTCGAGGCCGCGCGCCTTCCAGTGCGCGATGCCCTTCTTCGTGTCCAGCAGGTCGGCGCGACCGATCAGGTCGTCGAACTTGCGGATGCCAAGCTGCGCCATGATGTGGCGCACTTCCTCGGCCACGAAGAAGAAGTAGTTGACGACATGCTCGGGCTTGCCCGAGAACCTCTTGCGCAGCACCGGGTCCTGCGTGGCCACGCCCACCGGGCAGGTGTTCAGGTGGCACTTGCGCATCATGATGCAGCCCTCGACCACCAGCGGCGCGGTGGCGAAACCGAACTCGTCGGCGCCCAGCAGCGCGCCGATCACGACGTCGCGGCCGGTCTTCATCTGGCCGTCGGCCTGCACGCGGATGCGGCCGCGCAGGCGGTTGAGCACCAGCGTCTGCTGGGTCTCGGCCAGGCCGATTTCCCAGGGCGATCCGGCGTGCTTGATGGACGACCAGGGCGAGGCGCCCGTGCCGCCGTCGTGCCCGGCCACCACCACGTGGTCGGCCTTGCACTTGGCAACGCCAGCGGCGATGGTGCCGACGCCGACTTCCGACACCAGCTTGACGCTGATGGAGGCGTGCGGCGCCACGTTCTTCAGGTCGTGGATCAGCTGGGCCAGGTCCTCGATCGAGTAGATGTCGTGGTGCGGCGGCGGGGAGATGAGGCCCACGCCAGGCACCGAGTAGCGCAGCTTGCCGATGTACTTGGAGACCTTGCCGCCGGGCAGCTGGCCGCCCTCGCCGGGCTTGGCGCCCTGCGCCATCTTGATCTGGATCTGGTCGGAAGACGCCAGGTACTCCGCCGTGACCCCGAAGCGGCCGGAGGCCACCTGCTTGATGCGCGAGCGCAGCGAATCACCGTCCTGCAGCGGGATGTCGACCTCGACCTGCTCGCGGCCGATGATGTCGGCCATGGTCTGGCCGCTCTTGATGGCGATGCCCTTGAGCTCCTGGCGGTAGCGCGCCGGGTCCTCGCCGCCCTCGCCGGTGTTGCTCTTGCCGCCGATGCGGTTCATGGCGATGGCGAGCGAGGCGTGGGCTTCGGTGGAGATGGAGCCCAGCGACATGGCGCCGGTGGCGAAGCGCTTGACGATCTCCTTGGCGGGTTCGACCTCGTCGACCGGGATCGCCTTGGACGGGTCGACCTTGAACTCGAACAGGCCGCGCAGCGTCATGTGGCGGCGGCTCTGGTCGTTGATGATCTGGGCGTATTCCTTGTACGTGTTCCAGTTGTTGGCGCGCGCCGAATGCTGCAGCTTGGCGATGGCGTCGGGCGTCCACATGTGCTCCTCGCCGCGCGTGCGCCAGGCGTACTCGCCGCCGGCGTCGAGCATGGAGGCGAGCACCGGGTCGTCACCGAAGGCGGCCTTGTGCAGGCGGATCGCTTCCTCGGCGATCTCGAACACGCCGATGCCCTCGACCCGGCTGGAGGTGCCGGTGAAGTACTTCTCGATGGTGTCGCCATTGATGCCGATGGCCTCGAACAGCTGGGCGCCGCAATACGACATGTAGGTCGACACGCCCATCTTGGACATGATCTTCGACAGGCCCTTGCCGATCGCCTTGACGTAGTTGTAGATCGCCTTCTCGGCGTTCAGGTCGCCCGGCAGGTCCTTGTGGATGGAGACCAGGGTCTCCATCGCCAGGTAGGGGTGCACGGCTTCGGCGCCGTAGCCGGCCAGCACGCCGAAGTGGTGGACTTCGCGGGCCGAGCCGGTTTCGACCACCAGGCCGGCGGTGGTGCGCAGCCCCTCGCGCACCAGGTGCTGGTGGATGGACGACAGCGCCAGCAGCGCCGGGATCGCCACCTGGGTGGGTGACACCGCGCGGTCGCTGATGATCAGGATGTTGTGGCCGCTGCGCAGCGCGTCGACGGCTTCGGCGTTGAGCGACGCCAGCTTGGCCTCGACCCCCTCGTGGCCCCAGGCCAGCGGATAGGTGATGTCCAGGGTGTAGCTGCGGAACTTGCCGTGCGTGTGCTTCTCGATCTCGCGCAGCTTCTGCATGTCGGCGAAGTCGAGGATGGGCTGGCTCACCTCCAGCCGCATCGGCGGATTGACCTGGTTGATGTCCAGCAGGTTCGGCTTGGGGCCGATGAAGGACACCAGCGACATCACGATGGCCTCGCGGATCGGGTCGATCGGCGGGTTGGTCACCTGGGCGAACAGCTGCTTGAAGTAGTTGTACAGCGGCTTGTTCTTGTCCGACAGCACGGCCAGCGGGCTGTCGTTGCCCATGGAGCCGATGCCCTCCTCGCCGGCCGTGGCCATGGGCGCCATGAGGAACTTGATGTCCTCCTGCGTGTAGCCGAAGGCCTGCTGGCGATCCAGCAGCTCGACCTGCGCGCTCGGGACCTCACCCGAAGTCTCCGACAGGTCGTCGAGCTTGATGCGCAGGTTCTCGATCCACTGCTTGTAGGGCTTGGCGTTGGCGAGCGAGGCCTTGACCTCCTCGTCGTCGATCATGCGGCCCTGCTCCAGGTCGATCAGGAACATCTTGCCGGGCTGCAGCCGCCACTTGCGCACGATCTTGTTCTCGGGCACCGGCAGCACGCCGGATTCGGAGGCCATGATCACCAGGTCGTCGTCGGTGACGCAGTAGCGCGAGGGGCGCAGGCCGTTGCGGTCGAGCGTGGCGCCGATCTGGCGGCCGTCGGTGAAGACGATGGAGGCCGGGCCGTCCCAGGGCTCCAGCATGGAAGCGTGGTACTCGTAGAAGGCCTTGCGGCGCTCGTCCATCAGCGTGTGCTGCTCCCACGGCTCGGGGATCATCATCATCACCGCCTGTGCCAGCGGATAGCCCGCCATGGTCAGCAGCTCGAGGCAGTTGTCGAAGGTGGCGGTGTCGGACTGGTCGGGGAAGCTGATGGGATAGAGCTTCTTCAGGTCGGCCGACAGCACCGGCGAGGACATCACGCCTTCGCGCGCCCGCATCCAGTTGTAGTGGCCCTTGACCGTGTTGATCTCGCCGTTGTGCGCGACGTAGCGGTAGGGGTGGGCCAGCGGCCACTCGGGGAAGGTGTTGGTGGAGAAGCGCTGGTGCACCAGGCCCAGGGCCGAGACGCAGCGCGGATCCTGCAGGTCCCTGAAGTACTCGCCGACCTGGTCGGCCAGCAGCAGGCCCTTGTAGATAACGGTGCGGCTGGAGAAGCTGGGGACGTAGTATTCCTTGGAGTGCTTCAGCTTCAGGCGCTGGATCGCGGCGCTGGCGGTCTTGCGGATCACGTACAGCTTGCGCTCCAGCGCGTCCTGCACGATCACGTCGGTGCCGCGGCCCACGAACACCTGGCGGATCACCGGCTCCTTCTTGCGCACCGCGGGCGACATCGGCATCTCGGTGTCGACCGGCACGTCGCGCCATCCGAGCAGCACCTGCCCTTCGGCCCTGATCGCGCGCTCCAGTTCCTGTTCGCAAGCCAGGCGCGAAGCATGTTCCTTGGGCAGGAACACCATGCCCACGCCGTATTCGCCGGGCGGAGGCAGCTCGACCCCGGCATTGGCCATCTCTTCGCGGTAGAGCGCATCCGGCAGCTGGATCAGGATGCCTGCGCCGTCGCCCATCAGCTTGTCGGCGCCGACGGCGCCCCGATGGTCGAGGTTCTTCAGGATCTGCAGCGCCTGCCCCACGATGGCATGGCTCTTCTCGCCCTTGATGTGGGCCACGAAGCCGACCCCGCAGGCGTCATGCTCGTTCGCGCCCGTGTACAGGCCTTGTTCTTGCAAATGGGCGATCTCGGCAGCCGTGGTCATGGCGCACCTCTCTCAACTTCAAGGGGAAAACCCGAATTTACCGCAGCGCACCCCCCTCGCCAAACAAAATAATTGGGGTCAGATTCCAATTAAATCTGCTTTCAAGGTCAAAGATTCCTAATTGGGGACGGATGACGGGGGCTTCACGGGTCTGCCTGGCCTCCCCTGCGTCACGCGGCGTTGGGTGCGGCGCTGGAGATCCGCCACATAGTCGGGCTCGCCGAGTGCCCAGCCGCGCAGGGCCGAACCCGTCAGCGCCTGCTGCTGCTCTTCGCCGATGCCCGCTCGCACCAGGGCTGCATAGGCGGCGTCGCGCGCGAAGGGGGTGTTGCCCAGCTCCCAGTACAGCGCATGTGGCACGATCAGCTTGTCCGAGCGCCGCCCGATGTAGTGCTGGTGGCTCGACCAGAAGTAGTCGGCCGGGTCGGCCACCATCCCCGCCCGTACGGGATTGAGGTCCATGTAGACCATGCAGGCCAGCAGATAACGTTCGGCCTGGATCAGGTTCGACCGGTACCGCCCCTCCCACAAGGTGCCGGTGCGCTGGTGGCGCAAATTGAAGTTGCGCACGTAGCGGCGCCCCACGGCCTGCATCATCTGCGGGATGCCGTCCGCCGTCTCGGGCGTGGCCAGCAGGTGGAAGTGATTGCTCATCAGCACATAGGCGTGGATGGCCACCTGGTGCTTGCGGGCGCTTTCGTCGAACAGCTCCAGCAGAAGCTCGTCGTCACGGGGGCCGCCAAAGATGGCAGTCCGGTTGTTGCCGCGCTGGATGATGTGATGGGGGTAACCGGGAACGGTGAGACGGGGAAGCCGGGCCATGGTGTCGCTCTTGATGGATCTGGCCCCAAATCATCTTTGAGGTCAGAAGGTAATTGGAATCTGACCCCAATTATCAGATGTCGATCTGACCCCCAATTACGATGTCCGACGCGCGGTCGAGCCACGCACCGACAGCGTGCTCCTTGCCCGCGCTTCAAGAATGGCCGCGCTATAGGAGAAGAAGCATGTCTTTCGCCCTCTACCTGATCGGCTTCGTGATCGTGATCGCCGGGCTCGCCTGGGGCGCCACGGTCGCCGGCGTCCCGTCGCTGTACATCATGATCGGCGCCGTGGTGCTGTTCGGCATCGGCCTGCTGTCGGCCGTGAAGCGCACCCGCCCGAAGGATCCGCCCGCGCAGCCCACCGCCCACCGCGCCGAAGAGATCTAATCCGGCAAGCCCGGAAAGCGGCGCGCTTGCAGCGCCGCGATGCCGAACTCCGCGAGGATGGCCCGCAGCCGCTCGGCGGCTGCGCGTCGCCGCTGCCCGGTGCGGCGCGCGATGATCAGCTCGTTCTTCATGCTGTGTTCCCAGCCGACCAGCTCGGTCACGGTCACCTGGTAGCCCATCGCCTCCAGGTAGAGGCAGCGCAGCACATTGGTGACCTGGCTGCCCATCTCACGGGTGTGCAGCGGATGGCGCCACAGCTCCGACAAGGGCGTGCGGGCCAGCGCCAGCGCCTTGCTCTCGCGCAGGCTGGCCGCCACCTCGGCCTGGCAGCAGGGCACCAGCACCATGAAGCGCGCCTGCTTGCGCAGGCCGAAGGCGATGGCGTCGTCGGTGGCCGTGTCGCAGGCATGCAGCGCCGTCACCACGTCGATGCGCTCCGGCAGCGCCGCTGCGTCGGCTGCCTCCGCCGCGCTGATATCCAGGAACGACATGCGCTCGAACCCGAGGCGCTGCGCCAGCGCCCGCGACTTCGCCACCAGCTCCGCGCGCGTCTCGATGCCGTAGATGTGCCCGCGCCCCAGCGGCCGGAAGTACAGGTCGTACAGGATGAAGCCCAAGTAGGACTTGCCGGCGCCGTGGTCCGCCAGGGTCGGATGACCCTCCTGCGCCGGCACCTCCTGCAGCAGCTTCTCGATGAACTGCACCAGGTGGTGCACCTGCTTCAGCTTTCGCCGCGAATCCTGGTTGATGCGCCCCTCGCGCGTCAGGATGTGCAACTCCTTCAGCAGTTCCACCGACTGGCCCGGGCGCAGGTCGAGTTCGTCGCGCTTCATGGCGAAGCCTCCACGCCCAGCGCGTCCCAGCCCGTCCGGCCCAGCCGCTGCAGCGTCTCGATGTTGCGTTCGTAGATGGCTGCGGCATCCGGGAAGGCCGCGACCGCGCGGTCCATGCTCTCCTCGCGCAGCAGGTGCAGCGTGGGATGCGGCGCGCGATTGGTGTGGTTGGCGATGTCGTCCTCGTCGGCCCCGGCGAAGACGAAGCGCGGATGGAAGCTGGCCACCTGCACCACGCCGTCGAGCCGGCGCTTGCGCACCAGCCGTTCCGCCCGGCCCACCAGGTCGTGGAAGCCGAGGAAATCCTCCAAGCCGCCGGGGATGACCAGCAAGGTCGTGTCGCGCTCGGTGGCATCCCGGGCCAGCAGCTCCTCCAGCTCGCGCGCGAAGTCCTCCAGCACGCCGGCGGCATCGCCGGCTGCGCTCACCGCGAAATGCACCTGCCCCTTGGCCAGCACCGCCTTGGCGAAGGGGCACAGGTTGAGGCCGATGACGGCGCGTTCCAGCCAGCGCCGGGTGTCGGCCACCGCGACTTCAGGAGTGACCATGGCGTTCAGGCGAAGCGGCTTGGCTGGCCGACGATGCGCTTGGCCAGTTCATCCATGCTCTCGTGGCCGATGCGCACCGCTGGCCACGACAAGGTCGCGACCTCGAAGCCACCGGTGTTGAGCAGGCGGAAATGCACCTGGCCCGCATCGTGGTCGCAGCTGCCGACGACCGAGCCGCGCGTCTCGGTGAGGTATTCGTAGCGCACCGCAAGCAGCGTGTTCTTCTCGGGATGGCGCACTTCCTTGCGCTCGTGCTTGACCGGCCCCATGTTCAGGCGCGATTCGACGCGCTGCATGTCGGTCGGGAAGTTGACGCTGACCATGCCGCCGACCGGCTCGCCGATCTGCGGCACCACGCGCCAGCCCATGGCCACGAAGTCGATCACCTCGCGGTCGCGGTGCCGCTTGCGCCGGGCGTCCACGCGGAAGTCGACCAGCTTCATCGCCGGCCAGGGCGTCTTGCCGTCGAGCGTGAAGGCCGGGGCCGGCGGCTGCAGCACATTCAGCTGCCGCGCCAGGTCCTGCAGGTAGGGCAGCATGAACTGCGCGCCCTTCTCCGTGGCGGCGGCACGTTGTTCCAGCAGCGAATCCTCCTCCAGCTTCTGCGACTGCAGCGCCTTGGCCTGGGTTTTCAGCTGGTTGAGGAAGCTCATGGTGTGGGGGCCGGTCCCGACGATTCTACGGCGCACGCACCGTGCGGACCGGCGCGGGGCCACCCGCCATGCGGCCGACCTGCCAGGCCAGCACCGCACCCAGCGCGGCGAAGCTGCAGGTGACCCACCAGGTGGCGCTCCAGCCGCCGGTGCGTGCGGCCACCCAGGCGGCCAGCGGCGGCCCCACGAACTGGCCGATGGCCGACCACTGCTGCATCCAGCCGACCGTGGTGGACACCGTGCCTTCGTCCGGCGCCAGCCGCACGCCCACGGCGAACAAGGTGCCCGGAACCAGTCCGCCCACCGCCGAGAACAGCAGCACGCCGGCATAGCGCGTCAGTGCAGCGAGGGAAGAATCGGAAGCCGTCCATGGCGCGAAGGCAACGACGGCGCCCAGGCCCATCGCGCCGAATCCCGTCCACAGCAGCACCTGGGGGCGCACGCCGCGCTGCAGCAGCCGGCCGGAGGCGATGTTGCCCACCATGTTGATGGTTGCGGCGAAGGCCGTGGCGACGGCCGCGTAGGCCACCGGGAAGCCGGTCTGCGCATAGATGGTCGGCAGGAATCCGATCACCGCCAGCCACTGGCCCGAGTAGGTGGCGAAAGTGGTCGCGGCCAGCCACGGACCCGAAGCACGCAGGGTGCGCGCGATGCTGCCGCCGGCGGCCGCGGGCGGCCCGTCGCCGCGCTGGTCGCACTGGGGCGGCAGCGCCATCCAGAGCCACACGGCCATCACCGCCGAGGCCGCCGCGGCGGTCCACCACCAGACCTGCCAACCGGCCTGGGCCAGCACCGCCGGCCCCAGCAGCAGCGCCGCGCCGGTGCCGAACGGCATGTAGGCGCTCCACAGCCCGAGCATGCCGTTCAGCCGCGCGGGCGCGACCAGCCGCCGGATCAGCC
>JAEZKX010000156.1 GCA_023436025.1 Pseudomonadota bacterium
AGCGCTGCCCGCGCGTGCGGCCACCACGCCGGCGCCCGAGGCGCCGCTGCACGGCCCCGCGCCGGATGCGAGGACCGCATGAGCCGCCGGGCCGCCCCGAGGCGAATTCCGCAGCGCACCGCGCCGAGGACCTTCCCATGAGCAACACCGACTTCGCCCTGGCGGTGGAGGACCTCACGGTCTCCTTCGACGGCTTCAAGGCCATCGACGCCCTCACCCTGTACATCGACAGGAACGAGCTGCGCGTGATCATCGGCCCCAACGGCGCCGGCAAGACCACGCTGCTCGACCTGATCTGCGGCAAGACGCGCGCCAGCGCCGGCAGCATCAAGTTCCGCAACACCGAGCTCACCCGCATGGCGGAACACCAGCGCGTGCGCCTGGGCATCGGCCGCAAGTTCCAGACGCCCTCGATCTACGAGAACCTGACCGTGTTCCAGAACCTGGAGGTCTCGTTCCCGCGCGGGCGCAGCGTGTTCGGCGCGCTGGCCTTCCGCTGCGATGACGAGGTGCGCGAACGGGTGCAGGCGGTGGCCGAGGACATCGGCCTGGCCGAGCGCCTGCAGGACGAGGCCGGGCTCCTCAGCCACGGCCAGAAGCAGTGGCTGGAGATCGGCATGCTGCTGATGCAGGAGCCCGAGCTGCTGATGCTGGACGAGCCCATCGCCGGCATGAGCGCGCGCGAGCGCGAGCTGACCGCCGAACTGCTCAAGCGCATCTGCCGCAACCGCGCCGTGATCGTGATCGAGCACGACATGGACTTCGTCAAGCAGATCGCCCACAAGGTGACCGTCATGCACCAGGGAAGGATCCTGGCCGAGGGTCCGATGGAGCGGGTGCAGGCCGACCCGAAGGTGATCGATGTCTACCTCGGCCACTGAAGGAGCCACCATGCTGGAAGTCAAGGACCTGCACGTCGCCTATGGCCAGAGCGAGGCGCTGCACGGCATCTCCTTCGAGGGCGGCGAGAACGAAACAGTCGCCATCATGGGCCGCAACGGCATGGGCAAGACCACGCTGTTCAAGAGCCTGATGGGCGTGCTGCCGGCCAGGAGCGGCAGCATCCGCGTGGCCGGCCAGGAGGTGTCGAAGGAAGAGAGCTTCCGCCGCGTGGCCAAGGGCATCGCCTACGTGCCGCAGGGCCGGATGATCTTCCCCACCCTGACGGTGGAGGAGAACATCCAGACCGGCCTGGAGCATGCCAAGACGCGCCGCGTGCCCGAGGAGGTCTACGCGCTGTTCCCGGTGCTGTGGGACATGCGGCGGCGCAAGGGCGGCAACCTGTCGGGCGGCCAGCAGCAGCAGCTGGCCATCGCCCGCGCGCTGGTGACCGACCCCAAGGTGCTGCTGCTCGACGAACCGACGGAAGGCATCCAGCCTTCGATCATCAAGGACATCGCGAAGGCCCTCAACGAGATCCGCAAGCTGCGGCGCATCACCATCGTCGTGTCCGAGCAGGTGCTGTCCTTCGCGCTCGATGTCGCCGACCGCCTGTTCGTCATCGAGGGCGGCCGCCTGGTGCACGAGACCACCCGCGCCGACACCGACCAGCAGCACATCAAGGCCTACCTGTCCGTCTGAACGCCCCCCTCCACAACCCACCCAACGCAGGAGCAACGCCATGCCCGAAACCCTGATCCAGGTCGACCTCGCCCAGTCCCCGTACCAGAACGAGAAGGTGCACAACCGCTGGCACCCCGACATCCCGATGGCGGTGTGGGTCAACCCCGGCGACGACTTCAAGCTGGAGACCTACGACTGGACCGGCGGCGCCATCAAGAACGACGACAGCGCCGACGACGTGCGCGACGTCGACCTGTCCACCGTGCACTTCCTCTCGGGCCCGGTCGGCGTCAAGGGCGCGCAGCCGGGCGACCTGCTGGTGGTGGATCTGCTGGATGTCGGCGCGCGCGACGACAGCCTCTGGGGCTTCAATGGCTTCTTCAGCAAGAAGAACGGCGGCGGCTTCCTCACCGAGCACTTCCCGCTGGCGCAGAAGTCGATCTGGGACATCCAGGGCATGTTCACCAGGAGCCGGCACATCCCGGGCGTCAACTTCGCCGGCCTGATCCATCCCGGCCTCATCGGCTGCCTGCCGGACCACAAGATGCTCGCCAAGTGGAACGAGCGCGAGGCGGCGCTGATCGCGACCGACCCGCACCGCGTGCCCGGCCTGGCGAACCCGCCCTTCGCCGCCACCGCGCACATGGGCAAGCTCCAGGGCGAGGCGAAGGACCAGGCCGCCGCCACCGGCGCGCGCACCGTGCCGCCGCGCGAGCATGGCGGCAACTGCGACATCAAGGACCTGTCGCGCGGCTCGAAGATCTACTTCCCGGTCTACGTCGACGGCGCCGGCCTGTCGGTGGGCGACCTGCACTTCAGCCAGGGCGACGGCGAGATCAGCTTCTGCGGCGCCATCGAGATGGCCGGCTGGGTCCACATGAGGGTGAGCCTGATCAAGGGCGGCATGGCCAAGTACGGCATCACTAACCCTATCTTCAAGCCCAGCCCGATCACCCCCAACTACCGCGACTACCTGATCTTCGAAGGCATCTCGGTGGACGAGCAGGGCCGCCAGCACTACCTGGACGTCACCATCGCCTACCGCCAGGCCTGCCTCAATGCCATCGAATACCTGAAGAAGTTCGGCTACAGCGGCGCCCAGGCCTATTCCATCCTGGGCACGGCGCCGGTGCAGGGCCATGTGAGCGGCGTGGTCGACGTGCCCAATGCCTGCGCCACGCTGTGGCTGCCCACCGAGATCTTCGAGTTCGACGTCAATCCCAGCGCCGACGGGCCGGTCAAGATGATCACGCGCGACGTCGACCTGCCGATCTCGCCGGACAAGTAGGCCCGCCATGCCCACCTACGACTACGCCTGCCGCGACTGCGGCGGCTTCGAGGCGATGCGCAGCATCGCCC
>JAEZKX010000205.1 GCA_023436025.1 Pseudomonadota bacterium
CCTGCTGGAGCCGATCGGGCACATCCCGCCGGCCGAAGCCGAGGCCAACTACTATCGCCAATTCGCCGAGTCGGCCACGATTGACTGACTCACACCAACGAGTCTCCGAGAATCCCGGCGCGGTTCAAACGTCCAGAAAGGGCAAGACAACGCACTTTCGCGAACTGGCCGCCTGCTGTATGTGTGCTGCACGAGGGCGAAGCGCGACCTGGTGTTGGTTCTCTTCACCGATGACGTTAGCGCAGGCCGCGAAAATGTGCTGAATACGGGCATCCTCGGAGCGGAATTCGTTCTCGGCCCCGAAGTGCTCCGCGCAGCCAACGCCTGAAGTGACTCGGCGAACTTGGACGCCCCTCTTTCAGCCGCACTCTTTCGAGATGGACTCCATGCATTGGAGCCAAGCGACCGACCGAGAGCCCGGTGGTCGGCCATCAGCAGGCCCAGCTGTGCGCGCGTCGTTCTTTAAGCGCCGGATGAACAAGAGGTAAGTGATTTGTTCAGGCGCCTCCATGGGGATGGAGATGCCGGACCAGAAGGCGTTCCAGATGGCGTCGACCATTAGAGGCTTGCCGTCATCTCCCCACAATACCTGGTCGACAGAGCCTGTCCCCTGCCCGTTCGTGATGCCTGACGCGACTTGAAAGCAGAGGTCGCCTGTGAGCAAGAGACCTTCAAAGCGGGTTAGCCCTGCGCCTCGGCCAGAGCCAGCTTCCGCGTCAGCTCCAGGAGCTCTTTGTCAAGGAAGGCGGGCAGGCTGATTCAGTCGCGGCACAAGAACAAACCCCTCGCCGGCGGGCAGCCTGCGAGGGGTTCTGAAGACGCGGGCCGGGGTGTCCGGCCGAAGATTTCTCAGGTTATGGGTAGCGGTTTCTCAGTAAATGAGTTCCTCTACAACAGGAAGTCAAACGTCAATATTCGCCGCCCTCAACGCATTCGTCTCGATGAAATCACGCCGCGGCTCCACCTCGTCCCCCATCAGCATCGTGAACACCCGGTCCGCCTCGATCGCGTCGTCGATCTGCACGCGCAGCAGGCGCCGCACGTTGGGGTCCATGGTGGTTTCCCACAGCTGCTCGGGGTTCATCTCGCCCAGGCCCTTGTAGCGCTGGCGCGAGGTCGAGCGTTCGGCTTCGGAGATCAGCCACTTCATCGCCGATCGGAAGTCGGAGACGCGCTCCTCGCGGGCGCGGTCGCCTTCACCGCGCTTGACCACGGCACCCTCGCCCAGCAGGCCACGGAAGGTGTTGGCGGCTTCGGCCAGGGCGGCGTAGTCGGCGCCGTGGACGAAGTCCTGCGTGATCACGCTCGACTTGATGTTGCCGTGGTGCCGGCGCGAGATGCGCAGGATGGGCTTGTCGGTGCGGGCGTCGAACTCGCCAGCCACTTCGGCGGGCGCGGCGTTGGTCAGGCGGTCGATCTCCTGCAGCTTGGCCTGCAGCGCCAACGCGCTCTTCTCGGCATCGGCCACGGTGTCGAGGTTCAGCACCACGCCGTCGGCGATGGCGCGCAGCGCCTCGGCATCCATGAAGCCGGAGAGGCGGTCGATCACGCGTTCGGCCACCTGGTGCTTGCGCGCCAGCTCGGCCAGGGTGTCGCCTTCGAGGGTGCGGGCGTCGGCGCCGCCGGTTTCCACCTTGGCGCCATTGAGCGCCACGCGCAGCAGGAAGCCGTCGAGCTCGGTGCCGTCCTTCAGGTACAGCTCCTCCTTGCCGGCCTTCACCTTGTACAGCGGCGGCTGCGCGATGTAGATGTGGCCGCGCTCCACCAGCTCGGGCATCTGGCGGTAGAAGAACGTCAGCAGCAGGGTGCGGATGTGCGCGCCGTCGACGTCGGCGTCGGTCATGATGATGATGCGGTGGTAGCGCAGCTTGGCCACGTCGAAGTCGTCGGCGCCGCTCTTGCCGCTTTCCACCGCCGCCTTGCCGATGCCGGTGCCCAGCGCGGTGATCAGGGTGACGATCTCGTTGGAGGTCAGCAGCTTTTCGTAGCGCGCCTTCTCCACGTTCAGGATCTTGCCGCGCAGCGGCAGGATGGCCTGGAACTTCCGGTCGCGGCCCTGCTTGGCCGAGCCGCCGGCGGAGTCACCCTCGACGATGTAGATCTCGCACAGGGCCGGGTCCTTCTCCTGGCAGTCCGCCAGCTTGCCGGGCAGGCCCATGCCGTCGAGCACGCCCTTGCGGCGCGTCATTTCGCGGGCCTTGCGCGCCGCCTCGCGCGCGCGCGCGGCCTCGATGATCTTGCCGACGATGATCTTGGCGTCCTGCGGGCGTTCCTGCAGGTAGTCGTTGAGCTTGTTGGCCACCACGTCTTCCACCGGGCCGCGCACCTCGCTGGAGACCAGCTTGTCCTTGGTCTGGCTGGAGAACTTGGGCTCGGGCACCTTCACGGAGAGCACGCAGGTCAGGCCCTCGCGCATGTCGTCGCCGCTGATTTCCACCTTGGCCTTCTTGGCCAGCTCGTTTTCTTCGATGTACTTGTTGATGACGCGCGTCATCGCCGCGCGCAGGCCGGTCAGGTGGGTGCCGCCGTCACGCTGGGGGATGTTGTTGGTGAAGCACAGCACCTGCTCGTTGTAGCCGCTGTTCCACTGCATGGCCACCTCGACGCCGATCATGGTGCCCTGGTCGCTCTGCTTCTCGCCGATCGCGTTGAAGGCGTTCGGGTGCAGCACCTGCTTGCCCTTGTTGACGAAGTCGACGAAGCCCTTCACGCCGCCGGCACCGGCGAAGTCGTCTTCCTTGCCGGTGCGCTCGTCGTGCAGGCGGATGCGCACGCCGTTGTTCAGGAAGGAGAGCTCGCGCAGCCGCTTGGCCAGGATCTCGTAGTGGAAGTCGTTGTTTTCCTTGAAGATCTCGGTGTCGGGCAGGAAGTGCACCGCGGTGCCGCGCTTGTCGGTGTCGCCCAGGATGTTCATGGGGCGCACCAGTGCCCGCTCGCCGTTGGGGCCGGTCTGCTCGGTGACCTCGCCGCTCTTGACGATGAAGCCCTTGCTGAACTCCAGCTCGTGCACCTTGCCGTCGCGCCGCACCACCACGCGCAGCATGGAAGACAGCGCGTTCACGCAGCTGACGCCCACGCCGTGCAGGCCGCCCGACACCTTGTAGCTGTTCTGGTTGAACTTGCCGCCGGCGTGCAGCTCGGTCAGCGCGATCTCGGTGGCGCTGCGCTTGGGCTCGTGCTTGTCGTCCCACTTGATGCCGGTGGGGATGCCGCGGCCGTTGTCGGTGACGCTGATCGAGTTGTCGGTGTGGATGGTGACGACGATGTCGTCGCAGTGGCCGGCCAGCGCCTCGTCGATGGAGTTGTCGACCACCTCGAACACCAGGTGGTGCAGGCCAGTGCCGTCGGAGGTGTCGCCGATGTACATGCCCGGGCGCTTGCGTACCGCCTCCAGGCCTTCCAGGATCTGGATGGAACTGGCGCCGTAGTCGGCGGCTCCCGCGGGAGGCACGGCGGGCGTGCCGCTCGGTTCTTCAGGCGGGAGGGGGGTGTGGTCTTGGGCCATGCAATGTTCCAGAAATCTCTTGGGGTGCGCCCGCGCGG
>JAEZKX010000230.1 GCA_023436025.1 Pseudomonadota bacterium
GTGCGGGCGTGGGGGCCGGGGTAGGTGCCGGCGTGGCAGCCGGCACCGGTGCAGCGGAAGCCGCCGGCGCCGCCCCGCTGCCGGAGCGCTGCGCCGCCAGTTCGCAGGCCGCATTCAGGCGCTTGACCGCCTGCTGGATGGCCTTGGTGACGGCCTCCCGGAACTCGTCGATCGTGTAGCGGTCGGCGAACGAGGAGTCGAGCCCGGAATTCAGCGGCGGGATGGCGTGCTGCCGGTACTCGGGGGTGCCGGGGCCGAGCGTCTCGGAGATGGCGCCGTTGACCTTCTTCTGCAGGTTGTCCAGCCGGATGTCCCAGCGGTCCTCCAGGCTGGTGACGTCGAAGGCCTTGAGCTCCTTCAGGACACGGGCGACCCGCTCCTGCGCGGGAGCGGCGGCGGAGGACTTGCCGGGTGACGACATGCAGCTTTCTCTGGGGAAGGCGCCACTGTACCTCCTGCAGGGCGGCCGCGGCGCACCCACCATCCGCAAGGACGATCCGTCCGTCAGAGCACCAGCAGCGCGCGGAAGTCGTTGACGTTCGTATGCGTCGGACCGGTCACCACCAGGTCGTCCAGCGCATCGAAGAAGCCGTAGGCGTCGTTGCGCTCCAGGTGCTGGTCGACCTTGCGGCCCAGCGCCTGCGCCCGCGACAGCGTGTCCGGGGCCACGAAGGCGCCGGCGTTGTCCTCGATGCCGTCGATGCCGTCGGTGTCGGCGGCGAGCGCCCACACACCGGGCTGGCCTTGCAGCGCCTGGGCCAGTCCCAGGCAGAACTCGCCGGCGCGGCCGCCACGTCCGCGCGGCATGCCGGCCGGCTGCTTGCGCACCGTCACCGTGGTTTCGCCGCCGGACAGGATGACGCAGGGCCGCTCGAAGGGCGCGCCGCGGCGGGCCACCGCGCGCGCCAGCGCGGCCTGCACCTTGCCGACCTCGCGCGCCTCGCCCTCCATCTCGTCGCTGAGGATGTGCGCCTGGAGCCCCGCCGCGCGCGCCACGTCGGCCGCCGCTTCCAGCGACTGTTGCGGCGTGGCGATCAGGTGCACCCGGTGGCCGTCGAACACGGGATCGCCCGGCTTGGGCGTCTCCAGCGTGCCGTCCTCCAGCTGGCGCAGCACCGCCGGCGGCAGGGCGATGCCGTGGCGCCGCAGGATGGCCAGGGCGTCGGCGCAGGTGCTGGCATCGGGCACGGTGGGCCCGCTGGCGATGACCGAAGGGTCGTCGCCCGGCACGTCGCTGATGGTCAGCGTCACCACCTGCGCGGGCGCGCAGGCCGCCGCCAGCCGGCCGCCCTTGATGCGCGACAGGTGCTTGCGCACGCAGTTCATCTCGCCGATGCCGGCGCCCGACTCCAGCAGCGCCCGGTTGACGGCCTGCTTGTCCTGCAGCGACAGGCCCTCGGCCGGCAGCGTCAGCAGCGCCGAGCCGCCGCCCGAGATGAGGCACAGCACCAGGTCGTCGGCGGTCAGCCCGCCGGCCAGCGCGAGGATGCGTTGGGCTGCCTCCAGGCCGGCGGCATCGGGAACGGGGTGCGCCGCCTCCACCACCTCGATGCGGCGCGGCAGCCCGGGCGGGCGCGGCGGCGTGTGGTGGTAGCGGGTGACGACCAGGCCCTCCAGGGGAGCGTCGGCGGGCCACAGCGCTTCGACCGCCTGCGCCATGGCCCCGCCGGCCTTGCCCGCGCCCAGGACCACGGTGCGGCCGCGCGGCGGCGGCGGCAGGAAAGCGGCCGTGTTGTGCAGCGGCAATGCGCGCCGCACGGCGGCCTGGTAGAGGTATTCGAGGAAGGCGCGTGGATGGGTGCGCGGATCGGGTGGTGTACGCATCCCGTCATTGTCTGCGGCCGATGGCGAAGTAGCCGGGAAGCTGCGCGCTGTCGCGCGCCGCCGCCACCAGGCCCAGGGCATTGGACCGGATCGCGAACAGGCCGCCGGCGCCGACGGTCGTGATGCCCAGCAGGTTGCCCAGGCTGGTGTTGCCCGTGCCCACGGATTCGGCGGTGCCGGTCCAATTGAAGGTCCGGCCGTCGGGCAGTGCCGCGATGCGGGCATAGGCCGGCAGGCTGATGGTGTCGACGCCCCAGCTGGCGTCGGTGGCGCCGCCGCGGAACTCGCCGGCGGCGAAGCTGAAACCAGCCGGCGTGCCCACCACGAAGCGGCGCGTGGTGCCGGCCGACGCGCTGGCGCGCACGAAGATGCGCTCGCCCTCGACCTGGAAGACACGGAAGCGGATGGCGCCGTCCGGCGTGACCGCGGTGAACACGGTTCCGTTGACGGTCACGGGCGCCTGGGTCACCGAGACGCAGTCGTCGATGGTGCGGATGACCACGTCGTTGCAGGTGCGCAGCAGGCCGTCGGCGGTGATCTCGCCCTGCCCGATGGTGGTGTTCTCGGGCCCCGCGCTGTCGACGGTGCGGCCCAGCATGTTGTAGACCCCGGCCGCGCCGGCGACGCTGCTGGCCAGCGCGCGCGAGGCCAGGAAGGGCACGACCACGTCACCCAGGGCCATGCTGCCCACCACGGTGTCGCCGAACTGCTGGAAGCGCAGGGTATTGGCACCGCCCGGCCCCGCGCTGTTGGACGGACTGAC
The DNA here is from genome assembly GCA_023436025.1 of Pseudomonadota bacterium. GTDB lineage: Bacteria > Pseudomonadota > Gammaproteobacteria > Burkholderiales > Burkholderiaceae_C > Ramlibacter. Next base: position 2,588 of record JAEZKX010000230.1, read on the forward strand.
CAGGAATTCGCCGTCCGTGCCGGCGCTGAAGCTGCCGCCGCGGTCGACGTCGCCGCCGGCCACCCGCCAGGTGCGGCGGTCGAAATCCAGCGTCAGCGTGTATTCCTCGGCGTCGGCGGCGGCCATCAGGTACTGGCCGCTGCGCCGGTCGCCCGGCGCGCCGACATCGCCGCCGTCGTCGCCACCCCCGACGGTCTCGCCGGGGCTGCCGCCGCCACCGCTGCATGCCGCCAGGGCCGCACACAGCGCGGCCGCCAGGAACCACCGGCCAGGCCGGCCCTTGAACGTCGACTGCATGCTTGCCTCCGCTGATCGAGACCCGCTTTGTACCGCAAAGCCCCGTCGCGGCCCATGGCGCCACGGCCGCCCGGCCGCCCGGCGGCCCCGGCCCTACTGCCTGCGGCCGATCGCGAAATAGCCCAGCATCTCCTGGCTGTTGCGCGCCGCGGAGACGATGCCGAGCTCGCGCGAGCGTACGGCGAAGAAGCTGCCGGAATCTATCGTGCCGATGCCCAGCAGGTTGCCGCGGCTGTCGGTGTCGCCACCGAGGGGACGCGGGCTGCCGCTGATTTCCACCGCGTCGCCGTTGGGCAGGACCGCCTTGCGGGCGAAGCTGCCGATGCTGACGGTGTCGGTGCCCCAGCTCGCATCGGTCGCGCCGCCGCGGAAGGCAGCGGACGCATAGGCGGTGCCCGCCGGAACGCCCACCATGAAGCGGCTGCGGATGTTGTTGCCGGCGCGGCTCGCCCGCACGAAGATGCGCTCCTCGCCGATGTGGATCACGCGAAAGGGCACCTTTCCACCGCTCGCGTGGCCGATGAACAGCGACCCCTCCACCGTCAGCGGCGCACGCACCAGCCCCTCGGCCGGACAGGAGGCGACCGTGTGGATGACGTTGTGCTCGCACAGCAGAAGCTCGCCGCTGGCCGTGACCTCGCCCTGCTGGATGGTCGTGTTCAGGCGGCCGTCGTCGAAGATCTCGCGGCCGAGGATGTTGTAGACGCCGGCAGCCGCGGCGACGCTGGTGGCCAGGGCGCGCGAGGCCAGGAAGGGCTGCACGCCCGACTTCAGTTCGGCCGTGCCCAGCACGGTGTCGCTGAACTGCGTGAAGCGCAGCGTGGTGGTGCCCGCGGCGCCGACGCTGTTGGATGGCGTGACATGGAATTCGCCGTGGCTGCCGGCGCCGAAGCTGCCGGCGCGCTCGAAGTCGGTGCCGGCGATGCGCCAGGTGGCCGCGTCGAAATCCAGCTTCAGCGTGTACTCGCGGCCGTCGGCCGCCAGCATGGTGTAGTCGCCGCTGCGGGCATCCGGCGGTGGCGGCGCCACCACCACCTCGCCTCCGGCCAGGCCGCCGCCAACCGCAGCCGCGTCCTCGCCGTCTCCCCCGCCGCCGCCTCCGCAGCCCGTAAGGACCGCGCCCAGGACCGCCGCCATCCACCACCGGCCGAGCCGGCTACCGAACTTGTTCCACTGCATGAAACCTCCTCAGGATTGGAGATGTCCTTGTAGGCGAAGGCAGGCCCCTTGCCCAGTGCCGGGGCAATAAGTCACCGCGCGACTGCGCGGAACCACGCAGCAAGCAGCTGCGTTCGCCTCTCGTGGGGCCGGCGTGTTGTTCAACGGCATCGTCGTGGCCGCGACCGCCTGGCGGGAGGCGGCTCGCGCATGCCGCGCCGCCCCCGCGCGTCCAGACGCAGGTCTTCATCTGCACAGGTGAGCGCTCTGCAGACCTATTGCCGGCGGCCGATGGCAAAGAAGCCACGCATGTGCGCGCTGTCGCGGGACGCAGCGACCACCACCAGTTCCGCCGAGCGCACGCTGAAGAAGCCACCGGCCGTCGCCGTCCCGATGCTCCGCAGGTTGCCGAGGCTGTTCGAGCCATCGTGCACCGACAACGCGCCGCCCGAGAAGGTCACCGCCTGCCCGTCCGGCAGCACTGCATCGCGCCCATAGGCGTTGGTGGTCACGGTATCGGTCCCCCAGCTGGCGTCGGAGCCGCCGGAACGGAAGACCCCGGCGTGGTAGACCGGCCCCGCCGGCGTGCCGACCATGAACCGCCGCCGCGTCGTGGTGCTCGCGCTGGCACGCACGAAGATGTGCTCGCCGGCCACGTTCAGGACGCGGAAGCGCAGGGGGCCGCCCGGCGTGTGGGAGGTGAACAGCGTGCCCTCCACCGTCACCGGGCCCTGCCAAATCGCTTCCGGAGGACAGATGTCGACGGTATAGATGACGATGTGTTCGCAGATGCGCAACTCGCCGCTGGCGGTGATCTCGCCTTGCTGGATGCTCGTGTTCTCGTTGCCGTCGTCGTAGACCTCGCGCCCGAGCATGTTGTAGGTGCCCGCGATGGCCGCCACGCTGGTCGCCATGGAGCGCGAAGCCAGGAAGGGCCGCACGCCGGTCGGGAGGTTCGCGGTACCCACCACCGTATCGCTGAACTGCGTGAAGCGCAGCGTGGTGGTGCCCTCGGCGCCGACGCTGTTGGACGGCGTGACGTGGAACTCGCCATGGCTGCCGGCGGTGAAGCTGCCGGCGCGCTCGAAGTCGGTGCCGGCGATGCGCCAGGTGGCGGCGTCGAAATCCAGGTTCAGGGTGTACTCGCGGCCGTCGGCCGCCAGCATGGTGTAGTCGCCGCTGCGGGCATCAGGCGGTGGCGGCGCCACCACCACCTCGCCCCCGGCCAGGCCGCCGCCAACCGCGCCCGCCTCCTCACCGTCGCCTCCGCCTCCGCCTCCGCCGCAGCCCGTAAGGACCGCGCCCAGGACCGCCGCCATCCACCACCGGCCGAGCCGGCTACCGAACGTCTTCCACTGCATGACATCTCCTCGGGGATTGGAGACGTCCTTGTAGGCGAGCAAGGGCGTGCCGCCCAGCGCCGAGTGAATAAATCACCGCGCGCCTGCGCGAAACCACGCAGCGAGCAGCCGGCGCTCGTCCTCCGTCATGCCGGTGCTGTTGTTCATCGGCATCGTCTTCGCAACCACCGCCTGCTGGTAGACGGCCTGGGCATGCGCGCGCAGTCCGTCCTGCGAGTCCAGGCGCACGTTCTTCATCTGCACGTGCGCACCGTGGCAGCTGGTGCAGCGCTGCTCCACCACGCGCTGCACGGCGGCGATGTCGGGGACGGCGGCCGGTGCCGCCGCGGTGACCGGCGCGGGCCGCAGCCAGGCCGCGGTGAGCGCCAGCACCGCCACCCCCACCAGCGCATAGCCGATGGGATGGCGGTTGCGACCGAGCTTCCAGCCGTGCCGCATGACGAAGAACTGGCGGATGGCCGCGCCGGCGAACATCATCAGGATCAGGACCACCCAGTTGTACTCGTGCGTGTACAGGAAGCTGTAGTGGTTGGACAGCATCGCGAACAGCACCGGCAGCGTGAAGTAGGTGTTGTGCACGCTGCGCTGCTTGCCACGAAAGCCGTGCACTGGGTCAACCTTCTGGCCGGCCTCGATGGACTTGATCACCTTCTTCTGGCCCGGGATGATCCAGAAGAACACGTTGGCGCTCATCGCGGTGGCGAGCATCGCGCCCACCAGCAGGAAGGCCGCGCGGCCGGCGAACCAGTGGCAGGCCAGCCAGGAGGCCACGCACACCAGCAGCGCCACCAGCGCGCCGACGATGGCGTCGCCGTTCTTGCGGTGGCCGAACCACTGGCAGATGGCGTCGTACAGCATCCAGAACACCACCAGGAAGGACAGCGCCACGCCGATGGCGGCGCCGGGCTGCCAGTTCATGAGCGACTTGTCGATCAGGTAGGTGCTGGCGCTCCACAGGTAGGTGACCGTGAACAGCGCGAATCCGGAAAGCCAGGTGGAATAGGCTTCCCAGTAGAACCAGTGCAGGTGCGGTGGCAGCCTGGGCGGCGCCACGGCGTACTTGACGGGGTGGTAGAAGCCGCCGCCGTGCACCGCCCACAGCTCGCCGGTGGCGCCCTCGGCGCGCAGCTTCTCGTCGGCCGGCGGCGTGAGGCTGCTGTCGAGGAAGACGAAGTAGAACGAGGACCCGATCCAGGCGATCGCGGTGATGACGTGGAGCCAGCGCAGCAGCAGGTTGGCCCAGTCGAGGAGATAGCTTTCCATGGCTCTCTATCCGGGGACCTGCTCACCACCGCGGGCGCTCTGAGCAGAAATGAGTCGCGCACTCCAGGCCGGAACCGCTTCCGGACTCTCGCGCCGCTGCGACTGTGGGCGGGAGTGTATACAAATCCGCCGTCCTCACGGCGGCGCTACTTGCAAGAGTTGGGCCGCCACCGCCACCGCGATCACCTCCGGCTGCTTGCCGGTGATGCCCGGCACGCCGATCGGACAGGTGATGCGCGCCAGTTCCTCGGGCCGGAAGCCGCGCTCCTCCAGCCGGTGGCGGAAGGTGGCCCACTTGGTGCGGCTGCCGATCAGGCCCACGTACGGCAGGTCGTCGCGCTCGCGCAGGCGCTTGAGGCAGGCGGCCACGATGTCGAGGTCCTCGGCATGGCTGAAGCTCATGACCAGCACGCGCGAGCCCGGCGCCAACGCGGCCACCGCCGCCTGCACCGGGTCGGAGTGCTCGCACTGCACATTGGCGGGCACGTCGGCGGGGAAGATCTCGTCGCGGCTGTCGATCCAGGTCACGGCAAAGGGCAGCGGCGCCAGCACCCGCACCAGCGCCCGGCCCACGTGGCCGCCGCCGAACAGCGCCAGCGGCTGCAGCGCTGCGGCCAGTTGCCGGCTCAGCGCGTCGGCATCGCTCGCGGACACGCGCTCGAACGTCAGCTCCAG
>JAEZKX010000243.1 GCA_023436025.1 Pseudomonadota bacterium
ACGCGCAGTCCCATCGGCATGTAGGTGTAGATGCCGGCGCCGAGCTTCTTGATCATGCCGGCGCGCATCATCAGCTTGTGGCTGGCGACTTCGGCGTCGGCGGGGGCTTCCTTCTGCGTGGAAATCAGGAACTGCGAGGCTCTCATGGGACGTGCGGGAAAGTGGGGAAGACCGAGCCCTTCCAGCACGCCGGGGCGCCGTGCATAATGAACTCAGTTCAAAGATTTGGGGTGTGATTATGCTGGACCGGGACGGCTTCAGGCCCAACGTCGGCATCATCCTGCTCAACCAGAGGAATCAGGTGTTCTGGGGCAAGCGCATCCGGACCCACAGCTGGCAGTTCCCGCAAGGCGGCATCGACCGCGGCGAGAGCCCGGAGCAGGCCATGTTCCGCGAGCTGCACGAGGAGATCGGGTTGATGCCGGAGCACGTGCGCATCATCGCGCGCACGCGCGACTGGCTGCGCTACGAGGTGCCGGAACGCTACATTCGGCGCGACGCCAGGGGCCACTACAAGGGCCAGAAGCAGATCTGGTTCCTGCTGCAGCTGATCGGGCAGGACCACAATCTCAACCTGCGCGCCACCAACCATCCGGAATTCGACGCCTGGCGCTGGAACGACTACTGGGTGCCGCTGGACGTGGTGGTGGAATTCAAGCGTGGCGTCTACGAGATGGCGCTGCGCGAACTGGCCCGCTACCTGCCGCGCAACGACCACCGCAACCGCTACCTGCGCAGCGGCATGCGCACGCGCGACGTGGAGCATGCGGGCCATGCGGGGCACGAAGGTGCCGCCGCCCTGCCGGCGCCGGTGATGGAACTGCCACCCGGCGCCACCTTCGATCCGAATCCGCAAGGCCCGGCCCACCACGCGGTGCCGTTGGCCGCCAAGGGGAAACATGCGCCGTGAGTTGCTGGCGTGCGTCTGCGCGCTGCTCGCCGGGGCCGCTGCGGCCCAGATGTTGCCGGACGATCCGGACTGGAAAGAGGTCGAGGTGCCGCGCCCGCCGCCGGTGCGCACCAGCGGCCTGATCGACCTCGACGTGCCGGGGGCCACGCTGCGCTTCGGCATCGATCCCGCCTCGGTCAGCATCGGCACCGACCGGGTGGTGCGCTATGTGGTGGTGGCCACCAGCCGCACCGGCACCGTCAACGCCATGTACGAGGGGCTGCGCTGCAACACCGGCCAGGTGCGGGTGTATGCCCGCCACAACCCCGACAGCGGCTGGGTGCCCACGCGCAGCGAGGAATGGCAGGCCCTGCATTCGGTGCCGCACTCGCGCCACAGCCTGGCGGTCGCCCGCACCGGGGCCTGCATCGGCCAGGGGCCCAGCGGCAGCGCCGACCAGATCGTGCGGGCGCTGCGCTCGGGGGTGGACCGGCGGTTCGTGAATCCCTGAGGCTGACTCGCCGGCGTACGGCGACGGCGTTGCGCGCGCCGCGCGCACGCAACACTGCAGGTGCGCTCGCCGCGCGAGCGGACCCCTACCGGGTCACCACCAGGTTGGTGCGGTGGATCATCTCGGGCTCGGCGACGTAGCCCAGCAGCTTCTCGATCTCGCTGGAAGGCTTGCGGCACAGCAGGCGCGCCTCGGCCGCCGCATAGTTGGCCAGTCCACGGGCGATCTCCTGCCCGGCGGAGTCGCGCACCGCGATCACCTCGCCGCGGTGGAAGTCGCCTTCCACGCCGGTCATGCCGATGGGCAGCAGGCTCTTGTTCTCGATGCGCAGCTTGGCGGCCGCGCCCTCGTCCACCGTGACGGCGCCGCGCAGCTGCAGGTGGTCGGCCATCCACTGCTTGCGCGCCTGGTTCTTCTGCGTCGGCGCCACCAGCAGCGTGCCGATGATCTCGCCACGCGCCAGGCGCAGCAGGCAGTCGGGCTCGCGGCCCCAGGCGATGACGGTGGAGGCGCCCGAGCCGGCCGCCCGCTTGGCCGCCAGCACCTTGGTGATCATGCCGCCCTTGCCGATGCTGGAGCCGGCGCCGCCGGCCATCTGCTCCAGCGCGGCGTCTCCGGCACGGGCTTCCTGGATGAAGCGGGCCTGCGGATCCTTGCGCGGGTCGGCGCTGTACAGGCCCTTCTGGTCGGTGAGGATGACCAGCAGGTCGGCCTCGACCAGGTTGGCCACCAGCGCCCCCAGGGTGTCGTTGTCGCCGAACTTGATCTCGTCGTTGACGACCGTGTCGTTCTCGTTGATCACCGGCAACACCCGCAGCCCCAGCAACGTCAGCAGCGTGGAGCGGGCGTTCAGGTAGCGCTCGCGGTCGGCCAGGTCGGCATGCGTGAGCAGCACCTGCGCCGAATGCAGACCCTGCTCGCGCAGCTTGGTCTCGTACATCTGCGCCAGGCCCATCTGGCCCACCGCGGCGGCGGCCTGCAGCTCGTGGATTTCGCGCGGGCGGGTGGTCCAGCCCAGGCGCTTCATGCCTTCGGCGATGGCGCCGCTGGACACCATGATCAATTCGCGCCCGTCGGCCGCCAGCGCCGCCAGCTGGCGGCTCCATTCGCCGATGGCGGCTTCGTCCAGCCCGCGGCCTTCGTTGGTGACCAGGCTGGAGCCCACCTTGACGACGATGCGCCGCGCTTCGCGCAGCGTCGCCGATCCGTCTCGTTCACTCATGGCGCCGAATTGTCGCCGCCAGCGAAGCGCGGATCGACCTCGGCCGGCGGCTGCTCGGCCACCTGCTGCGAGCGGATGTGCTGGTACACGGCCTGCACCAGCGGCTCGCAGCCCTCGCGCGTGAGGGCGCTGATCTCGAACACCGGGCCCTTCCACTTAAAGCGCTTGACGAAGTCCTTGACCCGCGCGGCGCGCTCGTCGGCCGGAACCATGTCGAGCTTGTTCAGCACCAGCCAGCGCGGCTTGGCGTAGAGCGCGGGGTCGTATTTCTTCAGCTCGGCGACGATGGCCTTGGCCTGCGCCACCGGATCGACGCTCTCGTCGAAGGGCGCCATGTCGACGATGTGCAGCAAGAGGCGGGTGCGCTGCAGGTGGCGCAGGAACTGGTGGCCCAAGCCCGCCCCCTCGGCCGCGCCCTCGATCAGGCCCGGCACGTCGGCGATGACGAAGCTCTGCTCCGGCCCCACCCGCACCACGCCCAGGTTGGGATGCAGCGTTGTGAAGGGGTAGTCGGCGATCTTGGGCCGCGCGTTCGACACGGCGGCGATCAGCGTGGACTTGCCGGCATTGGGCATGCCCAGCAGGCCGACGTCGGCCAGCACCTTCAACTCGAGCTTCAGCGACTTCTTCTCGCCGGGCCAGCCGGGCGTCTTCTGCCGCGGCGCCCGGTTGATCGAGCTCTTGAAGCGCATGTTGCCGAAGCCGCCGTCGCCGCCCTTGGCGATCATGATCTTCTCGCCGGGCTGCAGCAGCTCGTACAGCACCTCGCCGGTTTCGGCGTCGGTGATGATGGTGCCCACCGGCATCTTCAGCGTGATGTCGTCGCCCATCGCGCCGAACATGTCCGAGCCCATGCCGTGCTGGCCGCGGCCGGCCTCGTGCCGGCGCGCGTAGCGGTAGTCGACCAGCGTATTGAGGCTGGGGTCCGCAACCGCCCAGACATGGCCGCCACGGCCGCCGTCGCCGCCGTTGGGACCGCCGAATTCCTTGTACTTCTCGTGGCGGAACGAGACGCAGCCGTTGCCCCCATCGCCGGCGGCGATGTCGATGAATGCCTCGTCCACGAATTTCATACAGACCTCAAAAACGGAAAGAGCCCCGACAAGGCGGGGCTCTTCTTGTCGCGGGGTAAGCGTAGCTTACGCCGCCGGGATCACGTTGACCGTGTGCTTGTTCAGCGCGCCCTTGACCTGGAAGTGGACGTGACCGTCGACCAGGGCGAACAGCGTGTGGTCCCGGCCCACGCCGACGTTGTTGCCGGGGTGGAACTTGGTGCCGCGCTGGCGCACGATGATGGAGCCGGCGCTGATGAGTTCGCCGCCGAAGGCCTTGACGCCCAGCATCTTCGGCTGGGAATCACGCCCGTTTCGCGTAGAGCCGCCGCCTTTTTTCTGTGCCATGGTTCCTGCTCCTTAGCCCGCGATGTCACCGATCTGGAGCTCGGTGTATTGCTGGCGATGGCCCTGGTGCTTCTGGTAGTGCTTGCGACGGCGCAGCTTGAAGATGCGCACCTTGTCGTGCTTGCCGTGCGCCACGATCGTGGCCTTCACCGTGGCACCGGACACCAGGGGGACGCCGATCTTCAGGTCGCTGCCGCTGCCGACTGCGAGAACCTGGTCGATCGTGATTTCCTGGCCGATGTCCGCAGCAATCTGTTCTACCTTGATCTTGTCGCCGGAAGCAACGCGATACTGCTTGCCACCGGTTTTTATGACCGCGTACATAGTGACCTCACTTGGAATGGGGCCCTGAAAGGGCCTCTGCTTCTGCCCCGGACGGATTTCCGGAGAGCCAACGATTATAGCCTGGTTTGCACCCGCTCACATAGCCGGGCACCGCGGCCCGCCCGAAAGACGGAGGGCCTTTCCTATAATCCGCCAAACCGCGGATCCCCCTCTTGACCGAATCGTCCCCCAGCGCCGCCTCCGTACTTTCCCTGATCGCCGACGACATGCGGGAGGTGGACGCCGTCATTGCCCGCCGCCTCGACTCGGGTGTTCCGCTGGTCGGGGAGGTGTCCCGCTACATCATCGCCTCCGGCGGCAAGCGCCTGCGCCCCGCCCTGCTCCTGCTGGTGTCCGGCGCACTGGAATGCACCAGCATCCAGCGCTTCAACCTGGCGGCGGTGGTCGAATTCATCCATACGGCCACGCTGCTGCACGATGACGTGGTGGACGATTCCACCCTCCGGCGCGGCCGTCCCACGGCCAACCAGAACTTCGGCAACCCGGCCAGCGTGCTGGTGGGCGACTTCCTGTACTCGCGCGCCTTCCAGATGATGCTGGACGCGCACGACATGCGCGTGATGGAGATCCTGGCCGAGGCGACCAACGTCATCGCCGAGGGCGAGGTCATGCAGCTGATGAACATGCACGACCCCGGCCTGGACGAGGCCGGCTACCTGCAGGTGATCCGTTCCAAGACGGCCAAGCTGTTCGAAGCCAGCGCGCGCCTGGGCGCGGTGCTGGCGGGCGCGCCGCCGGCCACCGAGGAGGCCTGCGCCACCTACGGCCAGGCGCTGGGCACCGCCTTCCAGGTGATCGACGATGTGCTCGACTACGCCGGCTCGGTGGAGGAGATGGGCAAGAACCTGGGCGACGACCTGCGCGAAGGCAAGGTCACGCTGCCCCTGATCGCCGCCATGCGGCGCGGCACCCCGGCCCAGCGCGACACGGTGCGGCATGCCATCGAGCAGGCCGAGACCGGAGACCTCGACCGCGTGATCGCCATCGTGCGCGAGACCGGGGCCCTGGAGATTGCGCACGAAGCGGCGGCGGCGGAGGCGCAACGCGCGATCGACGCCGCCAAACGCTTGCCGCGAAATGAACACGCCAAGGCTCTGGTACAATTAGCGGCTTCACTGCTGCAGCGTCGCAACTGAGCCCCGCAAGGGCAACAGCCAAGCGCCGTATCGCGGCAATCGGGGTGTAGCTTAGCCTGGTAGAGCGCTACGTTCGGGACGTAGAGGCCGGAGGTTCGAATCCTCTCACCCCGACCAGGATTCCTTGCAGATCAATGGTTGGCGCCGCGGACACACAGCTGTCGCGGCGCACCTGCCATGGAAGCTGAGCCGACTCCGTACCGCATCCCGGCGGATTCGGCGTCGCGGGTGAACACCCGCACCGACAGAAAGGCTGCTGCCGCAGACGTCGCTGGCTTCACCCGGGAAGCGCTGCGCCTCGACGACCTAGCGCCAGCACCCACGACGCGCCCACCGGTCGCCCGGCTCGCGGACTTTCCGGGACCGGGAAGCACCGGTGCGTCGCCGGGCAGGGATCGCCGCCCGCGCGCTGCCGCTGCCGCCCCACCGACCCCATGAGACCTTGCGTAGGCGCTTGAACCACCGGCGCCACGCCGCCACGCCGCCACGCCGCCACGCCGCACAGATGCTGCGCCACGCCCGCGCCATGCAGCGCCATGAGGCAGCGCCAGCAACGCCGACGCCCCGCCACCTCGCCGTGGATCCCATTGTTCCGGATGGTCGATCGCACGATAGAAAGGTCGTGATTAACTTTTGCACGGCCTCGCTCTAGAGTTGCGCGCTCAACAATGCCGATCCCCACGGTGGGCGAGCGGACACGAGGAGAAACATGCGCATTGCCATCATCGGCGCGGGAATCGGCGGACTCACGGCGGCCATCGCCCTGCTCAAGAAGGGCTACGAAGTCCAGGTGCTCGAGCAGGCCCCGGAACTGGGCGAGATCGGGGCCGGGGTGCAGATCAGTCCCAACGGCGTGCGGGTGCTGGCCGCCCTGGGGCTGATGGACGACATCCAGGCCATCGCCTCGGAACCGGCGGGCAAATGCGTGCGGCTGTGGTCGACCGGGCAGGAGTGGAAGCTCTTCGACCTGGGCGCGGTGTCGCGGCAGCGCTATGGATTCCCTTACCTGACCCTGCACCGGGGCGACCTGCACGCAGCGCTGGTCCGGGGCGTGCGCGCCCTGCGCCCCGACGCGATCCGCCTGGGCCTGCGCATCACCGACATCCACCAGGACGGCGAGGTGGTGCGCATGTTCGCAGGCGATGAAGAGGTGGCCAGCGCCGATTTCGTAGTGGGCGCGGACGGCGTGCACTCGCAGGTGCGCCAGCGCCTGTTCGGTGACGACCAGCCCCGCTTCTCGGGCATCGTCGCCTGGCGTGGCGTGATCGACGCGCACAAGCTGCCCGAGCACCTGCGCCAGCCCTATGGCTACAACTGGGTGGGCCCCGGCAAGCACGTCATCCACTACCCGGTGCGATCGGGACGACTGGTCAACCTGGTGGCGGTGGTGGAGCAGGCGCAGGGCTGGGAGGTGGAATCCTGGTCGCAGCAAGGCACCTCCGAGGACTTCCAACGCGACTTCGCGGGCTGGCACGAGGATGTGCACCACCTCATCCGCGCCGTGGGCACGCCCTACAAATGGGCGCTAATGGTGCGCGACCCGATGCAGAGCTGGACGCGCGGCCGCGTCACGCTGCTCGGCGATGCCTGCCACCCGACCTTGCCCTTCCTGGCGCAAGGCGCCGTGATGGCGCTGGAAGACGGTTTCCTGCTGGCGCGTGCATTGCACGAATACGGCGGCGACCTCGCGCGCGCCACGGCCGCCTATGAAGCGGCCCGCGTGCAGCGCACCGCGAAGATCGTGCAAGGCGCCAACGAGAACGCCACGCGATTCCACAATCCCGCGCTGGCCCATGCCGAAGGCGCGGCCGCCTACGTGGATCGCGAATGGACCGAGGAGCGCGTCAGGCAACGCTACGAATGGCTGTTCGAGTACAACGTGGAGACGCTTGCGCTATGACCGACGGCCTGAGCTTGCTGGCCTACGGGCAGGGCCCCACCAAGGTGGTGGTGATGAATGGATGGATGGGCGTCGCCCGCCACTGGCTGCCCACGTTGCACGCCATGGACCCGGAACGGTTCGAGTGCGTGGTCTTCGAGTACCGGGGATACGGGTCGCGCCGCGACGAGCCGGGTGCGTACCGGTTCGAAGAGGCGGCCTCGGACGTGGTCGCGCTGGCCGACGCGCTGGGCTGGGCGCAGTTTTCCGTCGTGGGCCACTCCATGGGCGGCATGGCGATGCAGCGGGTCGCCCTGGAGGCGCCCGACCGGGTGCAACGCCTGCTGGGCATCGCGCCGGTGTCGGCGGCCGGCGCGCGCATGGACGCCACGCGCCGGGCGTTCTTCGAATCGGCGGTGACCGACCTGTCCGCGCGCCAGCAGATCCTCCACCTGTCCACCGGGCAGCGCCTGACGCAGACCTGGTGCCGCACCGTGGCGGCAGACTCGCAGGAGAACCACCCCGATGCGGTGCGCGCCTACCTGAAGGAATGGACCTCCAACGGATTTGCGGACCAGGTCGCGGGCCTGGACCTGCCGGTGAAGGTGCTGGTCGGCGAGTTCGACCCGGGCATCAACGCCGCCGGCGTGCGCACTACCTGGCCGCTGCATCACCCGAAGGTCGAGATCGAAGTGGTGCCCCAGACCGGGCACTACCCGATGCTGGAGCTGCCCCTGGCCGTGGCCGCCCGCGTCGAGGCCTGGTTGTGTCCTTGATCTGAATCGATGTACCCCTTCTCCTATGTCCGCCCGGCCAGCGTGGCGGAGGCCGTGGACTTGCTGACGCGGTTCCCCGAAGCCAGCCCCCTGTCCGGTGGCATGACGCTCATCCCCACGCTCAAGCAGCGCCTGGGCGCACCTTCGCATCTGGTCGACCTCAGCCGCCTGCCAGAACTCCAGGGCATCGCGCGGCAAGGCGAGGTCGTGCGCATCGGCGCCGCCACGCGCCACGCGCAGGTGGCGCAGTCCGAACTGGTGCGCCGCTGCATTCCGGGCCTGGCCGACCTGGCGGGCCTCATCGGTGACCAGCAGGTGCGCAACCGCGGCACCATCGGCGGCTCGGTGGCCAACAGCGACCCCGCGGCCGACTACCCGGCCGCGGTGCTGGCGCTCGATGCCACGGTCGTCACCGACCGGCGCCGCATCGCGGCGGACGAATTCTTCACCGGCATGTTCGAGACGGCGCTGGCGCCCGCTGAAATCATCGTGGCATTCGAGTTCCCGCTGCCCCGGCGCTCGGCCTACCTGAAACACCGGCACACGGCCTCGGGCTACGCCGTGGTGGGCGTGTTCATCGCGGACCATCCGGGCGGCCCCCGCGTGGCCATCACCGGCGCCGGCCCCTGCGCCTTCCGCTGGACGGCGGCCGAGTCGGCGCTGGCCGCGCAAGAGCGCTCGGCCTGGCGCGCGGAACTGCTGGCCGGCATGCAGCCCGATGCCACGGGCCTCAACGAAGACGCCAGCGCGAGCCGCGCCTACCGCGCGCACCTCTGCGGCACGCTCGCGCGGCGTGCCCTGGCCGGACTGCGCGCCGGCGAACACCAGGCGAACTGATCATGGAATTCAAGGGAAGACAGCGCATCCGCGCAAGCCGCGCGCGCGTGTGGGCGGCCCTCAACGACCCGGCCGTGCTGCAGCAATGCATCGAAGGCTGCGAATCGTTCGAGGCCAGCAGCGACAGCGAATGGCAGGTGGTGGTGCGGGCCTCGGTCGGGCCGGTCAAGGCGCGCTTCAAGGGCACGTTGTCCGTGCGGGAGCGGCAGGCGCTGGAGGGCTACCGCCTCATCGGGCAGGGCGAAGGTGGCATCGCCGGATTCGGCGAGATGAGCGCCGTGGTGACGCTGCAGGACGATGGCGCCGACACGCAACTGGTCTACGCGGCCCAGGCCAGCGTGGGCGGCAAGCTGGCGCAGATCGGCTCGCGCCTCGTGGGCTCGGTGGGCGCCCGCATGGCCGAGCGCTTCTTCGCCCGCTTCGACGAAGTGCTCACCCAGGGCGGCGGCGCCACCGGGGCCGGACCGGCCGCCGACGGCCAGGCCACGCCCGGTGCGCCGGCGGCCCTGCCGGCGCAGGAGCACGAGCAGGCCAACGTCGAGCTCGTGGTGAACGGCGTGCCGGTGCGCCGCCATGTGGACGACCGCACCTTGCTGGTCGAACTGCTGCGGCGCGAGCTGCGCCTGACAGGTACGCACGTGGGATGCGACACCTCGCAGTGCGGCGCCTGCACCGTGCGGCTGGACGGCGTGGCCGTGAAATCCTGCACCGTGCTGGCCGTGCAGGCCAGCGGCGGCGAGGTCGTCACCATCGAAGGCCTGTCGGGACAGGACGGCCTGCACCCGCTGCAGAAGGCGTTCATGGCGTGCCACGGCCTGCAGTGCGGCTTCTGCACACCCGGAATGATCATGGCCAGCGACGGCCTGCTGCGCTCCGGCCGGCCGGTGGATCGCGCCTCGATCTGCACCGCGTTGGAGGGCAACATCTGCCGCTGCACCGGCTACGTCAACATCATCCGTGCCGTCGGCCAGGCCGCCACCGAGATGGGCCTGTCCACCGGCGCCCTCGAAGAAGGGGAGGCCGGGCGATGAGCTGGATCGGCAAACCGCAGCCCCGCAACGAGGACCGCCGCCTGGTGGTGGGCAAGGGCTGCTACACCGACGACATCGACAAGCCGGGCCAGGCCTGGGCGGCCTTCCTGCGCTCGCCGCATGCGCACGCCCGCATCCTGCGCATCGACACCTCGGCGGCCCGGGCCTTGCCGGGCGTGCTGGCGGTGCTGACCGGCGCCGATTACCTGGCCGACGGCTTGCAGGGCATCGACCACGTGCCCAACCCCATCGCGGCGGTGAACCCCAAGGAAAAGGCCTTCCTCAGCTCCGAGACTGGAACCATCTACAACCGGCGCCAGATGCCCTTGTGCGTGGACAAGGTGCGTCACGTGGGCGATGCCCTGGTGATGGTGGTGGCCGAGACGCCCCACCAGGCCCGCGACGGCGTGGAGGCGGTGCGGGTCGACTACGAGGTGCTGCCGGCCGTCGTCGACGCCGACGACGCGCTCGCCCCTGGCGCGCCCCAGCTCTACGACGACCTGCCGGGCAACTGCTGCTTCAGGACGCAGATCGGGGACCGCGACGCCGCGCGGGCCGCCTTCGCCCGGGCCGCCCTGGTGGTGCGCCGCGAGTTCAAGAACAGCCGCATCGTCAATGCGCAGATGGAGCCGCGCTCGGCCATCGGCGAGTACGACCCGGCCACGGACAGCTACCAGCTCACCTCCGGCAGCCAGGGCGTGGTGCGCCAGCAGCTGGGCCTGGCCGAAGCCTTCGGGGTGCCGGCCGCACGCATGCGCGTGATCAGCCCGGACGTGGGCGGCGGCTTCGGGCCGCGCACCTCGCTCAACATGGAGCCGGCCTGCGTGCTGTGGGCCGCGCGCCGCGTCGGCCGCCCCGTCAAGTGGACGGGCGACCGCAGCGAGGCCTTCGTGAGCGACTACCAGGGCCGCGGGATGACCTTCCGTGCCGCCATGGCCTTCGACGCCAGCGGGCGCATTCTGGCGGTGGACAACACGCTCATCGGCAACGTGGGCGCGCACACCATCTCGTACGTGCCCATGGCCAATGCCATGCGGGTGACCACCAGCGTGTACGACGTGCCGGTGGCCGCCATCCATGTGACGGGCGTGGTGACCAACACCGTGCCCACCGGGCCGTACCGGGGCGCGGGCCGTCCGGAAAGCATGCACGCCATCGAGCGCCTGCTGGACATCGCCGCAAGCCAGCTGGGCATGGACCGCCTGGACATCCGGCGCATCAACCTGATCCGGCGCGACACGCTACCGCGCCTGAGCCCCATGGGCCTGCCCTACGACAGCGGCGACTTCCCTGCCAACATGGAGCGCGTGATCGCGCTGGCCGACTGGCATGGCTTCAAGACGCGCCAGCAGGAGGCCCACCAGCGCGGCAAGCTGCGCGGCATCGGCCTGTCCAACTACATCGAGTCGCCCGTGGGCGCGCCGCGCGAGCGCATCGAGCTGCGGGTGCTGCCGGACGGAACCACCGACATCGTCTCGGGCACGCAGTCCACCGGGCAAGGCCACGAAACCACGTTCGCGCAGGTGGTGGCCGATCACCTGGGCGTGCCGTTCGCGTCCATCCGCTTGCGCACCGGCGACACCGCGTTCGTGCAATGGGGAGGCGGCACCCACTCCGACCGATCGATGCGCCTGGGCGGCAAGCTGCTCATCGACGCCAGCGAGAAACTGCTGGCGCAGGCGCGCACGGTGGCCGCGCATTGCCTGGGCGTGGCGCCCGAGCGGCTGCGCCGCGAGGGCGATGGCTTCTCGGCGCGCGTGTGGTGGGGCTTGCGCCTGCGGCGCGTCAGCCTGGTCGAACTGGCGGGCCACGTGCAGCGCCACGGCATGCCGGGCCAGCCCGAGCAGCGCGAGCTGATGGCCGAGGCCGAATTCAATGGCCGCATGCCGGCCTACCCCACCGGCGCCGCGGTGTGCGAGGTGGAGATCGATCCCGAGACCGGGGTGGTCGACATCGTGCGCTACAGCGCCGTGGACGATGTCGGCCGGGCGATCAACCCGCTCATCGTGGAAGGCCAGGTGCACGGCGGCCTGGCCCAGGGCCTGGGCCAGGCGCTCACCGAAGGCTATGCCATCGACCGCCACAGCGGCCAGGTGCTGTCGGGCTCCTACATGGACTACGGCATGCCGCATGCCGAGCTGATGCCGCCGCTGCGCGTGGAGCTCACCAACGATCCGACGCACGGCAACCCGCTGGGCGTCAAGGGTGGCGGTGAAAGCGGGATCACGCCCGCCACCGCCTGCACCTTCAATGCCCTGGCCCACGCGCTGGCGCCGTACACCGACGACGAACTGCCCATGCCGGCCACGCCCCTGGCCGTGTGGCAGGTGATCCACCAAGGCCGCCGCGCCTGACGTCCTTGCAAGGAAATCCCCCATGACCACCAGCGCCCCTCCCACGGCCGAAGCCAAGGTCCTCGTCGACCTGAAGGACGGCGTGCTCGACCTCCGGCTGAACGATCCCGCCAGCGGCAACCTCGTGGACGCCGCCATGTCCGCCGCCCTCGTGCGGGCCGTGCAGTCCGTCGGCAGCGAGGTGAAGGCCATCTGCCTGCGCGGCGTCGGCGACGACTTCTGCGCCGGCCGCCATTCGCCCACGCCGGCCCGAGGCGGCGCGGTGCCATCGGCCGAGAAGCTCCGGCACCTCGTGGCCGAACCCGCGCTGGGTCTGTACGACGCCATCAAGTTCGCTCCGGTGCCCACCCTGGCGGTGGTCCAGGGGCGGGCATTCGGCGTGGGCGCGGCCCTGGCAGCCGTGTGCGACATCACCCTCGCGCACGACGGGGCCCGTTTCGCGGTGCCGGAGATGGAGCGCGACATCCCTCCAGCCCTGGTGATGGCGGCCTTGCACGACCGCGTGCCGCTCAAGACGCTGGCCATGCTGGTCCTCACCCGCGAAGAGATCGGCGCCGCCGACGCGCAACGCGCAGGCCTCGTCAGCCATGTCGTCGCGGCCGATGCGCTGGAAGCCACCGCCGCCCGCTGGCTGGGGCAGCTCTCGGCCAACGGCGGCGTGGCGCTGCGCGCCTGCAAGCAGTACCTCACGCACGCGCCCTCCATGTCGGCCAGCGGCGCCAGCGCGTTTGCCAGCCACCTCATCGGCACCGCGCTCTCCGCCCGGTACTGAACCTGTTTTTCCCACACTCTGGAGACAACCATGAAAACTCTGCATTCCTTGGGCCGTCGCTCGATCCTCGCCTGCGCCGCCGCCCTGGGCTGTGCCCTGGCGGCACCCGCACTCGCGCAGGACAGCTACCCCAGCAAGCCCATCAAGATGCTGGTGGGCTACCCGGCCGGCAGCGGCATCGACGCCGCCGCGCGCCACCTCGCGCGCCAGATCGCCGCGCAATCGGGCCAGCCCGTGGTCGTCGACAACCGGCCAGGCGCGCTGGGCAACCTGGCGGCCAGTGCCGTGGCGCAAGCCGCGGGTGACCCCTACACCATCCTTTTCACGCCCAACTCCACGCACGCTGCCAACACCCACCTGTTCAAGAAGCTGCCGTTCGACCCGGTGGGCGACTTCACGCCGGTGACCAGCGTGGCCACGCTGGGCTTCGTCCTGGTCACCAACCCGAAGACCATGCCCGAAAAGACCGTGGGTGAGCTGCTCGCCAGCATCCGCAAGGACCCGACGCGCTACAAATTCGGCAGCGGCAACGCCACCGGCCTGGTCGCGGGCTCCATGTTCAAGAAGATGGCCGATGTGGACATCCTCAGCGTGCCCTACAAGGGCGTGCCGCCGGCCATCAGCGACCTGATGGGCGGGCACATCCAGATGGTGTTCGCCGACGCCACGCTGGCCATTCCCCAGGCCAAGGGCGGCAACGTGCGGGCCCTGGCGGTGTCGGGCCGCACGCGCATGGCCGCACTGCCCGACGTGCCGACCATGGCCGAGGCGGGCCTGCCGGGCTACGACCTCACCGCCTGGTTCGCCGTCTTCATGCCGGCCCGCGTGCCGCAGGCGGCGGTGGACAAGCTCGGTGGCTACATCCGCGCGGCCAGCCGCGATCCGCAGTACGTGGAGTACATGCGCGGCATCGGTGCGGAGCCCGAAACCTCGACGCCGGCCCAGCTGCTCGAGCGCGTGAAGACCGACACCCAGGCCTGGGGCAAGCTGGTCGAGATGGCCGGCATCACGCCGCAGTAATCCGCTCCAGCGGCATGGGGAAAGGCCGGTGCGGGTCCGCCGGCCTTTTTCATCGGCAGGTCGCGACGAACTGCACCCGGCCCGGCGCGCCCGGGTGGTGGCCCTCGCCAAGAGGCGTATCCCATCTGGGGGCGGCGCCCGGAGCCGTCGCGCGCGCGAACCCGGCGGTGGGCCGGCGCGTCGCTGGTACGATCCCTTGCATCAGGCTCCAGGCCCTGGCCCAGCGCGGCGCCAGAATGGACCCGCTGCTCGCGCGGACCCTGCGCGACAGGCAAGGTCATCGAGACGGGGCACAAGAGGGTCGAGTAACAACCGGGCAGCGCGCGCTGCCCCCGCGCGCATGAATCTTCACCTGAGACAGTTGAAGGCCTTCCTCGGGGTCGCCGAGACCAGCAACTTCACCAAGGCGGCGCAAAAGCTGCACATGAGCCAGGCCGCGCTCAGTTCCGCCATCCGCGAGCTCGAGAACCAGGTCGACTGCAATCTTTTCGAGCGCACCACGCGCAACGTCGAACTGACGGAGGCTGGACGGCAGTTCCTGCAGACCGCTTCGCGCGTCGTGCGCGAGCTGGAAGATTCGGCGCAGCAACTGCGCGAGATGCACCGCGACCGCAGCGCGAACCTGCGGGTGGGCTTCACGCCCACGCTCGCCTCCCATGCGTTTCCCGAGATGCTGGCCTCCTTCCGGGCCTCCCACCCCCAGGTGAGCGTGGAACTATTCGACGAAGGCCCGCAACGGCTGCAGGAGCTGGTGGAAAGCGGCAGGATCGACGCGGCCTTCGGCGCCTTCTTCCAGAAGGCCTCGGGCATCGAGCAGATCTCGGTGTCACCATCGACACTGGTGCTCGTGCACGGCCAGGACAGCGGCATCGCCGCCCAGCTGGAGTGGGACATCTTCGAAACGTTCGACTGGATCGCGCTGTCGGACGCCACGCCGGTCCAGCAGCTGGTGCAGGCCACCCTCAAGAAGCACCACGTGAAATCGCGCCAGACCATGACGGTGAGCCACCTGGAGACCGCCGTGGCGCTGGCGGAAAAGGGATTCGGCGTCACGGTGATCCCCTCGTTCGCCACGGCGGTCTGCCGCCGCTACCAGGTGTCCATTGCGCGTCTGCTGCCGCCCGTACGCTTCAACTTCTGCCGCATCGTCAAGATGGGCCGTGCGGAGAACCAGACGTTGGAGAGCTTCACCAACCTGGTGATCGACCGCCTGCAGCAGGGCACGCCGCTTCCCCCGGAGCACTAAGATCGACGCACCGGTCACGAGAAAGAGCGCGCCTGGCACGCGCCGGGGAGATTCGATTTCCGGGTGCGGCCGCGCTGTTCATCCCAACGCCGGCCATGGAACCCCGAGGCCGACCGCGACCTTCCGCCGGTTCCCGACGCCCCGGCGCCCCCCCACCCCGGGCGCCGGCAAGCTGCCGAGTGCCCCCGTGCTAAGCTCGTCCTTCGCGACGGTTCGCGATGCGGTGCGCAATGACGTCGCTGCGCGTTCAGGCATGTTCGGTACGCGAAGGCGGTGTTCATTCATTCGCCCGCCTGGCCGTGCCCTCTTCATCGCGCCCGGGGCGCGCGGCGTCCGGACCATGCGCCGTCCGCGCTGCGCCCCAAACCGTCCATCGACCCTCCATCCCCATGGCTGCGACCTTCCACATGGCAATGCCATCGACCCGATTGGGCCGCCAAACGCCTGCGGCCGCGCCCCAACCGTAACAAGGCATTGCCAAAGCCGGTCTTCGCGCCCCCAGGCGTGACTTCCTTCCAACTCCCGCGACCCCCGTGGCCAGCCAAACATTTACTTCAACTCGGCTTTTCGGGATGATCGGGAATGACCCTCTAGGTTGGGGTCGCTGTACCCGTTTCCAGAACACCACACGCCATGGCCGCCGTCGAACCCGCCACTGAAGCCTCAGCCGTCGCGCTGCCGGGACTGGGCCGGGCCCTCGTTGCCGCGGGCAAGCTGGGCCAGAAGGCCGCCGAAGACATCTACCGCAAGGCCCAGGCCAACCGGACCAGCTTCATCGCCGAGCTGACGGGGTCCGGCGCCGTGTCGGCCTCCGACCTCGCGCACACCATGTCGGTGTCGTTCGGCGCGCCGCTGCTCGACCTCGCCGCCATCGACGTCGCCCGCCTGCCACGGGGTCTGCTGGATGGCAAGATCTGCCAGGACTACCGCGTGGTGGTCCTGTCCAAGCGCAACAATCGCCTGATCGTCGCCACGGCCGATCCGTCCGACCAGCAGGCGGCCGACAAGATCAAGTTCGCCACCCAGATGGGGGTGGACTGGGTCATCGCCGAGTACGACAAGCTGACCAAGATGGTGGAGGCGCAAGCCACCACGGCCACCGAGGCCATGGACAGCATCATCGGCGACGACTTCGAGTTCGACGAGTCCACCATGGACTCGCAGGTCGTCGACGACGACCAGGGCGCGGTCTCCGACGTCGACGACGCGCCGGTCGTCAAGTTCCTGCACAAGATGCTGCTGGACGCCATCGGCGCGCGCGCTTCCGACCTGCACTTCGAGCCCTACGAGCACACCTACCGGGTGCGCTTCCGCATCGACGGCGAGCTGCGCGAGATCGCCTCGCCGCCGGTGGCCATCAAGGACAAGCTGGCCTCCCGCATCAAGGTGATCTCCCGCATGGACATCTCCGAGAAGCGGGTGCCGCAGGACGGGCGGATGAAGCTGAAGGTCAGCGCCGACCGCGTCATCGACTTCCGGGTCTCCACCCTGCCCACGCTGTTCGGCGAGAAGATCGTGATCCGTATCCTGGATCCGAGCAGCGCCAAGCTGGGCATCGACGCCCTGGGCTACGAGCCCGAGGAGAAGGAGCGCCTGCTCAAGGCGATCGAGCGCCCCTACGGCATGATCCTGGTCACCGGGCCCACGGGCTCCGGAAAGACGGTGTCGCTCTACACCTGCCTGAACCTGCTGAACAAGCCAGGCGTGAACATCTCCACCGCGGAAGACCCGGCGGAAATCAACCTGCCCGGCGTCAACCAGGTCAACGTGAACGACAAGGCCGGCCTCACCTTCGCGGCGGCGCTCAAGTCCTTCCTGCGGCAGGACCCGGACATCATCATGGTCGGCGAAATCCGCGACCTGGAAACCGCCGACATCGCGATCAAGGCCGCCCAGACGGGCCACTTGGTGATGTCGACCCTGCACACCAACGACGCGCCGACCACGCTCACGCGGATGCGCAACATGGGCATCGCGCCTTTCAACATCGCATCCTCGGTGATCCTGATCACGGCGCAGCGCCTGGCGCGCCGCCTGTGCCCGCAGTGCAAGAAGCCGCAGGACATCCCGTACGAGAACCTGATCGACGCCGGCTTCAAGGAAGAGGACGTCGACGGCTCCTGGACGCCCTACCAGCCGGTGGGCTGTCCGGCCTGCAACAACGGCTACAAGGGCCGCGTCGGCATCTACCAGGTCATGCCGATCAGCGAAGACATGCAGCGCATCATCCTGGCCGATGGCAGCGCCCTCGAGATCGCCGAACAGGCCCGCAAGGAAGGCGTGCGCAGCCTGCGCGAGTCGGGGCTGCACAAGGTTCGGCTGGGCCACACCTCCCTCGAGGAAGTGCTGGCCGTGACCAACGAATAACAACGGGGCGGAAGGAGCATCCATGGCGACGGCAACCAAGGTCGCGGAGTTCGTCTTCGAGTGGGAGGGACGGGACCGCAACGGCAAGCAGGTACGCGGCGAGACCCGCGCGGCCGGCGAGAACCAGGTCATGGCCGCGCTGCGCCGCCAGGGCGTGTCGCCGACCAAGATCAAGAAGCGCAAGATGCGCGCGGGCGCGAAGATCAAGCCCAAGGACATCGCGATCTTCACCCGCCAGCTGGCCACCATGATGAAGGCCGGAGTGCCGCTGCTGCAGGCCTTCGACATCGTCGGCCGCGGCAACGCCAACGCCAGCGTGACCAAGCTGCTCAACGACATCCGCACCGACGTCGAGACCGGAACCTCGCTGTCGGCGGCCTTCCGGAAGTACCCCATGTACTTCGACAACCTGTACTGCAACCTGGTGGAAGCCGGTGAGGCGGCGGGTATCCTGGAAAGCCTGCTGGACCGCCTGGCCACCTACATGGAGAAGACCGAGGCGATCAAGTCCAAAATCAAGTCGGCCCTGATGTACCCCGTGGCGGTGATCGTGGTGGCCTTCGTGGTGGTGGCGGTGATCATGATCTTCGTGATCCCGGCGTTCAAGGAGGTCTTCACCTCCTTCGGCGCCGACCTGCCGGCGCCCACGCTGTTCGTGATCGCCATGAGCGAGGTCTTCGTCGCCTACTGGTGGCTGATCTTCGGCGGCATCGGCGGCGCCTTCTACTTCTTCATGCAGGCCTGGAAGCGCAACCAGAAGATGCAGCTGTTCATGGACCGCCTGATGCTCAAGCTGCCGCTGTTCGGCGACCTGGTGTACAAGTCGGTCATCGCACGCTGGACGCGCACGCTGGCCACCATGTTCGCCGCCGGCGTGCCGCTGGTCGAGGCGCTCGACTCGGTGGGCGGCGCCTCGGGCAACTCGGTCTACGAGTCGGCCACCGAGAAGATCCAGCACGAAGTCTCCACCGGCACCAGCCTGACCGCGGCCATGACCAATGCCAACGTGTTCCCCTCCATGGTGCTGCAGATGTGCGCCATCGGCGAGGAGTCCGGCTCCATCGACCACATGCTGAGCAAGGCGGCCGACTTCTACGAAGCGGAGGTCGACGACATGGTGGCCGGCCTGTCGAGCCTGATGGAGCCGATGATCATCGTGTTCCTGGGCTCGCTGATCGGCGGCATCGTGGTGGCCATGTACCTGCCCATCTTCAAGCTCGGCCAGGTCGTCTGATGGTGGTCGCGGGTTGGCTCGCCGCCGTCATCGGCGGCGCATTCGGACTGGTGATCGGCAGCTTCCTCAATGTCGTCATCCATCGGCTGCCGAAGATGATGGAGCGCGAATGGGCGGCCGACTGCGCCGACCTCAACGGCCAGGAACTGCCGCCGCAGGAGCCCTTCAACCTGATGGTGCCGCGCTCGCGCTGCCCGCATTGCGGCCACCGGATCCGCTGGTACGAGAACGTGCCCATCGTCAGCTGGCTGGCGTTGGGTGGCAAGTGCTCCGGCTGCAAGGCGCGCATCAGCGTGCGCTATCCGCTGGTCGAGGCCGTCACCGGCGCCTTCTTCGCGCTGTGCGCCTGGCGCTGGGGCATCACCCTGCCCGCGGCGGCCTGGGCCGCCTTCGCGGCCATGCTGATCTGCCTGTTCCTGATCGACTTCGACACGCAACTGCTGCCGGACGACCTCAACTACCCCTTGCTGTGGCTGGGCCTGCTGGTGGCGGCGCTGGGGTGGACCGTGCCGCTGGAGTCCGCCGTCTGGGGTGCCGCGGTGGGCTACCTGTTCCTCTGGGTGGTCTACCAGGGCTTCAAGCTGCTGACCGGCAAGGAAGGCATGGGCTACGGCGACTTCAAGCTGCTGGCAGCCCTGGGGGCCTGGCTGGGCGTGCACTACATCGTGGCCATCATCCTGCTGTCGTCCCTGGTCGGCGCCGTCATCGGCGGCATCCTCCTGGTGGTGGGCAAGCTCGCCCACCGCGACATTCCCATGCCCTTCGGCCCGTTCCTGGCCGGCGCGGGCCTGCTGGCGCTGGCGATCGGCCCGGCCGCGGTGCCGGCGCTGCTGCCCTTCGCCTTCCCGTTCGGGGTCCAGTAGGGCTGGCATGGCCGCGCGCATCGGCCTCACCGGCGGCATCGGCAGCGGCAAGAGCACGGTGCTGGCCATGCTGCAGGCGCGCGGCGCGGCGGCCATCGACGCCGACGCAATCTCGCGCGCCACCACCGCCGCCGGCGGCGCGGCCATCCCCGCCATCGCGCAGCACTTCGGCCCCGGCTTCATCGCGGCCGACGGCGCGCTCGACCGCGTCCGGATGCGCGAGCATGCCTATGCGCATCCGCAGGCGCGGCGCGCCCTGGAGGCCATCATCCATCCGCTGGTGGGCCAGGAGATCACGCGCCAGTTCGAGGCCGCGGTCGCCGCCGGCGCGGCCTGCGTGATCTTCGACATCCCCCTGCTGGTGGAATCCGGCCGCTGGCGTTCGCAGGTCGACCGCGTGCTGGTGGTGGACTGCGAGCCCGAGACCCAGGTCGCGCGGGTGGTGGCGCGCAGCGCCCTGGAGGCGGACGCCGTGCGCGCCATCATCGCGGCCCAGGCCCCGCGGGCGCTGCGGCTGGCCGCCGCCGATGTCGTGATCTGTAACGAGGGGCTCACGCTGGACGCGCTGCGCTCGGAAGTGGACCAGGCCGCGCGGTCCTTCGGGCTATGATGGCGCCTGCCGACGCCGTCCCCCCGCACCGCCGCGCGTGATCCTCTACGAATACCCCTTCAACGAACGCATCCGGACCTACCTGCGGCTGGAACACCTGTTCCGGCGGCTGGGCGAGCTGGTCCCGCGCAGCCACCCGCTGGACCACCACTACGCCCTGTCGACCATCTTCGAGGTGATGGACGTCGCGGCCCGCGCCGATCTGAAATCGGACGTGATGAAGGACCTGGAGCGGCAGAAGCACGTGCTGGCCGGGTACCGCGGCAACCCGGCCATTTCCGAGCACGCGCTGGAGGCCGTGATCGGCACCATCGATGCCTGCTTCGGCGCCCTCAACGGCACTCTCGGCAAGGCGGGCCAGTCCCTGACCGAGAACGAGTGGCTCATGAGCATCCGCAGCCGCGCCGGCATCCCGGGCGGCACCTGCGAGTTCGACCTGCCCGGGTATTACGCCTGGCAACATCTCGATGCAGACCAGCGCCGCGCCGACCTCGGCCGCTGGGCAGGTACGCTGGCGCCGCTGGCCGAGGCCATCCAACTGCTGCTCAAGCTGCTGCGCGACTCCGGCGCGCCGCAGAAGGTCATCGCCGTCGGTGGCCAGCTGCAGCAGACGCTGCCGCAGGGGCGCACCTTCCAGCTGCTGCGCCTGCGCATCGATCCCGCCCTGGGCCTGGTCCCCGAGATCAGCGGCAACCGCCTGATCGTCTCGGTGCGCCTCATGCGGCAGGACAACGAGCGCATGCAGCCCAGCACCGACACCGCCCCGTTCGAGCTGACGCTCTGCGCCTGAGGGACAGCACATGGCCACGCGAGCCGCCAAGCCGCGCATCGTGCGCTGCCCCGCCTGTGGCGGCGACAGCGTCTACGCGCCCAGCAACCCGTTTCGCCCCTTCTGCAGCGAACGCTGCAAGAGCCTCGACCTCGGCGCCTGGGCCAGCGAGAGCTTCCGCGTGCCCGACGAGACGCCACCGGACGACCTGCCGTTCGGGGATCCGAAGGAACAGTGATCCGGGGGACGGGAGCGGCGGACAGCCGGACGCAAAGGACGCAAAGACAAACAGCCAAAGTTCGCAAAAGAACCCATTCAATGAATGGAAGTCCTTTTGCGTCCTTTGCGAAGCCTTTGCGACTTTTGCGTCCGGCTGTCCGCTCCCGGATTCAGTGCGTCGCGCCCTCGAACCCGCGCTCTTTTGCAAACCAGGCCAGCACCGGCACCGTCCCCGGCAGCACGGGCCGAACCTGCACCGGCAACTGCTGCCAGGCGAACTGCTGGCCCTCGTGCATCTGCAGTTCGCCCTGCCAGTCGTACACCTTGCAGAAATTCAGGCGCACCAGCGCATGCGGATAGTCGACGCGCTCGACGCGCCAGGGGTGCACGACGCCGATCGTGATGCCGATCTCCTCCAGCAGCTCGCGCCGCAGTGCCGCCTCCACCGTCTCGCCCGGCTCGACCTTGCCGCCCGGGAACTCCCAGTAGCCCTCGTAGACCTTGCCCCGTGGCCGCGAGGTCAGCAGGAAGGCGCCATCGGCGCGCACTAGCACGCCGACCGCGACCTCCACCTCCTTGCGGTCGGGGCCGCCCTCGCGCGGGCGGTCGCCGTCGGCGACCAGCGCAGCAGCGTTGGCCTCCATGCGCGTCACCGCGCGCCCCCGCCGTCCCGCGCGGGGATGCTGGCGCCGTCAGGCCCGCTTGCGGCCGGTCCATGCCAGGCGCTTCGCGCAGGTCGGGCGGGGCGCCGACTCATGCCTGGTGCCGTCCCGCGTAGTCGCGCGCGAACTGGTAGGCCACGCGGCCGCTGCGCGAGCCGCGCTCCAGCGCCCACACCAGCGCCTCGGGGCGCGCGGCCTCGACCTGCGCCGCCGGCACGCCGAAGTGCGACAGCCACTGCGCCGTGATCGCCAGGTACTCCTCCTGGCTGAAGGGATAGAAGCTGACCCACAGGCCGAAGCGCTCCGACAGCGAGATCTTCTCCTCCACCACCTCGCCAGGATGGACTTCGCCGTCCTCGGTGTGGGTGTAGCTGAGGTTCTCCTTCATGTACTCGGGCAGCAGGTGGCGCCGGTTGCTGGTCGCGTAGATCAGCACATTGGGCGTGGCCGCCGCCACCGAGCCGTCGAGGATGGACTTGAGCGCCTTGTAGCCCGGCTCGCCTTCCTCGAAGCTGAGGTCGTCGCAGAACACCATGAACTTCTCGGGCCGGCCGGCGCAGATGTCGACGATGTCGGGCAAGTCCACCATGTCGGCCTTGTCGACCTCGATCAGGCGCAGGCCCCGGGACGCATAGGTGTTCAGGCAGGCCTTCACGAGCGAGGACTTGCCGGTGCCGCGCGCGCCCGTCAGCAGCACGTTGTTGGCCGGAAGGCCCTGCACGAACTGCAGCGTGTTGCGCTCGATCTTCTCCTTCTGCGGCTCGATCTCCTTCAGGTCCGACAGCTGGATGGCGGCCACGTGCTTCACGGGTTCCAGCACGCCGTGGCCGCTGGCGCGCTTGCGGTAGCGCCAGGCGATGGCGGCATTCCAGTCCGGGGCGGACAAGGGCTGCGGCAGCACCGCCTCCAGGCGATCGATCAGCTGCATGGCGCGCGTGATCAGCGCGTCGAAATCGGTGCTCATGAACGGTAGTCGGCGTTGATGGTGACGTAGTCGTGGCTGAAGTCGCAGGTCCACACCTGGTCGGCCGCGCTGCCGCGCCCGAGCAGCACGCGCACCGTGATCTCGCTCTTCTTCATCACGCGCTGGCCGTCCTCCTCGCGGTAGGCCGGGTTGCGGCCGCCGCGCGTGGCCACATGCACCTCGTCGAGGTAGAGGTCGATGCCGGCCTGGTCGAGGTCGGCGATGCCGGCGTAGCCGACGGCCGCGAGGATGCGTCCCAGGTTGGGGTCGCTGGCGAAGAACGCCGTCTTCACCAGCGGCGAATGGGCGATGGCATAGGCCACCTGGCGGCATTCGGCGGCATCCCTGCCGCCCTCGACACGCACCGTGATGAACTTGGTCGCGCCTTCGCCGTCGCGCACGATGGCCTGGGCCAGCAGGCGCGCGACCTCCAGCATCGCCTCCTTCAGCGCGCGGCCGGCCGGCGTGTCGAACGAGGTGATGGGCGCATGGCTCGCCTGGTTGGTGGCGATGACGATGAACGAGTCGTTGGTCGAGGTGTCGCCGTCGACCGTCACGCGGTTGAAGGACCCTTCGGCCAGTTCGAAGGCCAGGCCGGGCAGCAGGCCGGCATCGATCTTCGCGTCGGTGGCCAGGAAGCCCAGCATGGTCGCCATGTTGGGCCGGATCATGCCGGCGCCCTTGCTGATACCGGTGACCGTGACGGTGGCGCCTTCCACCTGCACCTCCCGGCTGAAGGCCTTGGGCAGTGTGTCGGTGGTCATGATGCCTTCGGCGGCGCGCAGCCAGTGCGCCGGCTGCGCGTCAGCGATGGCCGCGGGCAGGCCCGCCTCGATGCGGTCCAGCGGCAGCGGCTCCATGATCACGCCGGTGGAGAACGGCAGCACCTGCTCGGGCGCGATGTCCAGCAGGCGCGCGGCGGCGATGCAGGTGGCGCGCGCGCGCACCAGGCCGTCTTCGCCGGTGCCCGCGTTGGCGTTGCCGGTGTTGACGACCAGCGCGCGGATGTCGCCGCGCGCGAGGTGCTCGCGGGACACCTGCACGGGCGCGGCGCAGAAGCGGTTCTGCGTGAACACGCCGGCCACGGCGGCGCCGGGGTCGAGCAGGAAGACCGTGAGGTCCTTGCGGTTGGCCTTGCGGATGCCCGCTTCGGCCACGCCGATGCGCACGCCGGGCACGGAATGCAGCGCGTCCGCGCTGGGCGCGCTCAGGTTGACAGCCATGGATTCAGTCTCTCGGAAAAGGGGATCGGAAGCTCGGAGCGCTCAGGTCTGGCGCCAGGGAAGGCCACGCAGCCGCCAGCCGCCCTGGCGGCCGCGGTGGCCTTCGGGGTCGGCATCGCCTTCGAAGCCTTCGAGGATGTTGTAGGCCTCGAGGCCCAGCGCGGTGGCGCGCTTGGCCGCGGCCACGGAGCGCACGCCGCTGCGGCACAGGAGCACGACCTTCTTGCCCGCGGGCACTGCCGCGCGCAGGCTGTCGTCGAAGGTGGCATTGAACTCCATGCCGGGCCACTGCTTCCAGGCCACCGGCACGGCACCGGGAACGAAGCCCACCCATTCGCGTTCGGCGTCGGTGCGCACGTCCACCAGGACGGCATCGCCGGCCTGCCACCAGCGGTAGGCGAGTTCGGCGGGCACGTCGCCGGCATAGCCCTCGGCGGGCCGCACGGCGTCGGGCGGAGTGGGGGATGCGGGCGCGTTCATGCCCCGATTTTGCCAGCGCGCGGGCCGCGGCCGCCTCGACAGCGTTCCGTCAGCCAGCGCGCATTTTGCTACGTGAAAACCCTATCACGGCGCGCGGGCTGCGAATCAAAGATGGCGAGCCAACCATTCCAACCCGAAGGAGACGCAGCATGACGACCCCCAAAACCACTGGCCGCCGCAACCTGCTCAAGGGCGCAGCCGTCGCCGCCGGCGCGATGTCCGCGCCCATGGTGGCCGTGGCCCAGGCGCCCACGACCTTCCGTTTCCAGAGCACGTGGCCGGCCAAGGACATCTTCCACGAGTACGCCACCGACTTCGCGAAGAAGGTCAACGACATGGCGGGCGGCCGCCTGAAGATCGAAGTGCTGCCCGCCGGTGCGGTGGTTCCCGCCTTCCAGTTGCTGGAAGCGGTCAACAAGGGCACGCTCGACGGCGGCCACGGCGTGGTGGCCTACCACTACGGCAAGAACTCCGCCCTGGCCCTGTGGGGCTCGGGCCCGGCCTTCGGCATGGACCCCAACATGGTCCTGGCCTGGCATTACTACGGCGGCGGCAAGGCCCTGCTCGACGAGATCTACAAGTCCATCAACATGGACGTGGTCTCCTACCTGTACGGCCCGCAGCCGTGCCAGCCGCTCGGCTGGTTCAAGAAGCCGGTGTCGAACGTGGCGCAGATCAAGGGCCTGAAGTTCCGCACCGTGGGCCTGGCGGTGGACGTGTTCAAGGAACTCGGCGCCGCGGTGAACCCGCTGCCCGGCGGCGAAATCGTGCCGGCGCTGGACCGCGGCCTGATCGACGCGGCGGAATTCAACAACGCCTCGTCCGACCGCATCCTCGGCTTCCCCGACGTCGCCAAGAACTGCATGCTGCAGTCGTTCCACCAGTCGGGCGAGCAGTTCGAAATCCTGTTCAACAAGGCCAAGTACAACGCGCTGCCCGCCGAGCTCAAGTCCATCATCGATGTCGCGGTGCAGGCCTCGAGTGCCGACATGTCCTGGAAGGCCATCGACCGCAACTCCAAGGACTACATCGAGCTCAAGTCCAAGGACAAGATCAACTTCTACAAGACGCCCGACAGCATCCTGCGCGCGCAGCTCGACGCCTGGGACAAGGTGGTGGCCGCCAAGACGAAGGAGAACCCGCTGATGCAGAAGGTGCTCGACTCGCAGCGCGAGTTCGCCCAGCGTGCCGGCCAGTGGCAGAACGACTACGTGGTCGACTACAAGATGGCCTGGAACCGCTACTTCTCGAAGGCGCAGCCCAAGAAGGCCTGAGCGGCGACGACGCACCGCAAGGGGCGGCTGTTGGCGCAGCCGCCCCTTTTTCACGCCCGTTCGCGGCGAGAGAGAGGTAAGGAATGCAAAAGATTCTGTTGGGCGTCGACCGGCTCTCCACCTGGGTGGGGCAGTTGTTCGCGTGGTCCATCGTGGCGCTCACGGCGCTGATTTCCTGGGAGGTGTTCTCCCGCTACGTGCTCGGCAAGCCGCACGGCTGGATGCTCGATGTGCAGATCATGCTGTATGGCGTGCTGTTCATGATGGCCGGCGCCTACACACTGTCGAAAAACGGCCACGTCCGCGGTGACGTGCTGTACGGCTTCTTCCGCCCCCGCACCCAGGCCAGCATCGACCTGGTGCTCTACATCGTGTTCTTCCTGCCGGGCGTGCTGGCGCTGACCTACGCGGGCTGGGGCTACTTCAACGAGTCGCTGGCGATCCGCGAGACCACCTTCAACGCCGACCCGATCCCGATCTACCCCTTCAAGTTCTTCATCCCGCTGGCGGGCGCCTTCCTGCTGCTGCAAGGCATGGTGGAGATCGCGCGTTGCGTGATCTGCATCCGCGACGGCGCCTGGCCGTCACGAATCCAGGACGTGGAGGAAGTCGACGTCGACAAGCTCAAGGCCATGGTGCAGGCGGATCCGCACGACGAGCTGGCCGCGCCGCTGGCGGAAAGGGGGCAGCTGTAATGAAGATGCGCAAGGAACTCTGGTTCGGCTTCACGCTGATGGGACTCATCGTGCTCGCCGCGCTGTACATGCTGCTGGCGGTCGACCAGATCGAGCGCGGCCATATCGGCCTGCTGATGCTGTCGCTGGTGGTCGTGGCCATCATGCTGGGCTTTCCCACCGCGTTCACGCTGATGGGCATGGGGATGATCTTCACCTGGCTCGCCTACGACCGCAATATCACGCACACCCTCGACCTGATGGTGCAGGCGACCTTCAAGACGATGGGCAACGACGTGCTCATCTCGATCCCGCTGTTCGTCTTCATGGGCTACCTCGTCGAGCGCGCCAACCTCATCGAGAAGCTGTTCCGCAGCCTGCACCTGACGCTGGCGCGAGTCCCGGGAGCGCTGGCGGTCGCCACGCTGGTGACTTGCGCCGTGTTCGCCACCGCCACGGGCATCGTCGGAGCGGTGGTGACGCTGATGGGGCTGCTGGCCCTGCCGGCCATGCTGCGCGCCGGCTACAGCACCTCGCTGTCGGCGGGCGCCATCACCGCCGGCGGCTGCCTCGGCATCCTGATCCCGCCCTCGGTGCTGCTGATCGTGTACGGCGCCACTGCGGGCGTGTCCGTGGTGCAGTTGTATGCGGGCGCCTTCTTCCCCGGCCTGATGCTGGCGGGCCTGTACATCCTGTACGTGATCATCCTGGCGAAGCTCAGGCCCGCCATGGCGCCGCCGCTAGCGCCCGAGGACCGCGTCGTGCCGCTGCCGCCGCTGCTGAAGCAGATCGCGCCGACGCCGCAGACCCATGCGGTGACTGGCCTGTTCCAGGCGCTCAAGGGCAAACGCAACCAGGACGTTCCCTCCGGCTACATCCTGCGCCAACTCGGCATCGTGTTCCTGCCGCTGGTCCTGTTCGCGTTCTTCGCGCTGTGGACCCACCAGCTGGCCACTGCACCCGCCGTGCAGGACGAAGGCGCCGCCGGCCTGCAGCGCATGGGCGAAGCGGCGGTCGAGCGCGAAAGCAGCGGCAGCGGACTGGCCGAGCCACCGGCCAGCGGTGGCCTGGCCGAGCCGCCGGCCGAGAGCACGGGCTTGGCCGAACCCCCTGCGGAGAGCACTGGCCTGGCGGAGCCGCCCGCGGAAAGCACCGGCTTGTCCGAGCCGCCGGCGCAAGCCGCATCCGCCGCCGAGGCAGGCGTGCAGGAACCGCCCGCGGTGGCCGCGAGCGCCACGCTGCCGCCAGTGGATGAGCC
>JAEZKX010000260.1 GCA_023436025.1 Pseudomonadota bacterium
CGCCCGACAGCTGGTGCGGCTTGCGCCGCGCGAGGTCGGCCACGCCCAGCGCTTGCAGCGCGGCGGCGATGGCACGCCGGTCCAACGGTTCGCGGACCGCGAAGTAGGCGGCCGAAAGGTTGTCCTCCACCGTCAGCGCGTCGCTCAGGTACAGCTTCTGCGGCAGGAAGCCGACATTGCGGCCGCGCCAGGCGTCGCGCCCGGCGCGCGACAGTGCGCCCAGGTCCTGGTCGGCCACCACCACCTGGCCGGCCGTGGGCGCCAGCAAGGCCGCCACCAGCGCCAGCCAGGTCGACTTGCCCGCGCCCGAGCGGCCCTGCACCAGCAAGGCACCGCCCTGGGGCACGTCGACGTCGGGAAAGGCCAGTGCGTCCTGCGCCTGCGGGTAGCGCAAGCCCAGCCCGCGCGTACGGATCACGCCTTCTGCAGTTCCGCGAAGGTCTTGCGGAACTTGGCCACCTTGGGCGCGGCGACGGCCATGCAATAGCCCTGGGTGGGGTTCTTCTCGAAGAAGTCCTGGTGGTATTCCTCGGCCGGCCAGTAGTTGTCGACCGGCTTGACCTCGGTGACGATGGGCCGGCCGAACAGCTTTTCCTGCTCCATCCAGCGGATCATGTCCTCGGCCACCTGGCGCTGTTCGGGCGTGGTGTAGTAGATGCCGCTGCGGTACTGCGTGCCGGTGTCGTTGCCCTGGCGATTGAGCTGGGTCGGGTCGTGCACCACGAAGAAGATCTCGAGGATCTGGCGGGTGCTGATCTGCGCTGGATCGTAGGTGAGCCTGACGACCTCGTTGTGGCCGGTGCGGCCGGTGCACACCTGCTCGTAGCTCGGATTCTTCGTCTCTCCGTTGCTGTAGCCCGATTCGACATCGGTGATGCCGCGGACTTCCTTGAAGACGGCTTCGGTGCACCAGAAGCAGCCGCCGCCCAGAACGATGGATTCCATGGATGTTCTCCTGATGCTGCGACTGTAGTCGCTGGCGGCGCCGGCCGCTTACGATGCGCGGCCATGCAACCGGGCGAACTGAAACCGATCCTCACCGCGCTGGCCTTTCCGCCGGCAGGGCCGCTGCTCTTGGCGCTGCTGGGCCTGCTGTGGGCGCGCCGCCGGCGTGGCGCCGGGCTGGCGCTGGCGGGCTTGTCCATCGTCGGCCTCCTGCTCCTCAGCACCAACGCGGTGGCCGTCCTGCTTTCGCGCGCCATCCTGCCGCAGGTGCCGCCCTTGCCGCCGGAGCAGCTGTCCGGCGTCCAGGCGGTGGTGGTGCTGGGCGGGGGCGTGCTGCCAACCGCGCCGGAGTACGGCGCGGCCCAGCTGGCGCCCCAGGCCTTCGGCCGCCTGCGTTACGGCGCCCTGCTGGCGCGCCAGGCCGGCAAGCCGCTGGCCTTTGCCGGCGGGGTCGGCTGGAGCGCAATGGCGGGGCAGGAACCGGAGGGCCAGGTGGCACGGCGGGTGCTGCAGCAGGAATACGGCCTGCCGCTGCGCTGGCTGGACGACCAGTCGCGCGACACCCACGAGAACGCGCAGCGGCTCGCGGCCCTGATGCTGCCGGCCGGCGCCCGCCACATCGTGCTGGTGACCGATGCCACCCACATGCCGCGCGCGCTGCACTACTTCCGCGAGGCCGGGTTCGAGGCGGTGGCGGCGCCCACCCACTATCCAACGCGCCGCGACCGCGCCATCGTGGAATGGCTGCCGAGCACCCAGGGGCTGATGACCAGCACCCAGGTGCTGCGGGAGTGGCTGGGCATGCGGGTGGCGCGCTTGTGACGGGCGGGGTGGCGTGGCCGGATGTTGCCTTGACGCCCCCAAATGCGCCGACTACATTACTAACCAGTCAGTCAGTAAGAGTCGCTGTCCCATGCCCGCCCCACCCAAACCCGCCGAACGCGCGGACGAAGGCCAGGCCCGCCGCGAGCGCCGCAAGGAGGCGCGCCCCGGCGAGCTGCTCGATGCCGCACTCGACCTGTTCGTCGAGAAGGGCTTCGCCGCCACGCGCGCCGAGGAAGTCGCCGCCCGCGCCGGCGTTTCCAAGGGCACGCTGTTCCTGTACTTCCCGAGCAAGGAAGAACTGTTCAAGGCGGTGGTGCGCGAGAACATCTCCGGCCGCTTCGCCGAGTGGAACGAGGAGTTCGAGTCCTTCGAGGGCCCCACGGCCGACATGTTGCGCTACTGCATGCAGGTCTGGTGGGAGCGCCTGGGCGCGACCCGCGCCTCGGGCATCACCAAGCTGATGATCAGCGAGGCCCGCAATTTTCCCGACATCGCGGCCTTCTACCAGCAGGAAGTGATCCAGCCCGGCCTGCAGCTGGTGCGCCGCATCCTGCAACGCGGCGTGGCGCGCGGCGAGTTCCGGCCGCTCGATATCGACTACGCCGTGTTCGGCGTGATCGCGCCCATGATCTTCCTGGTCATGATGAAGCATTCGCTCGGTGCCTGCATGCCGCAGGACTATGCGATGGACCCGGAGCGCTACGTGCGCTCGCAGGTCGAGACGCTGCTGCAGGGCTTCTGCGTCCGGCAGGCCGGATCATGACGCGCACGAGCCGCTGGCTGCTCGCCGCCGCCGTGCTGCTGGTGGCGGCCTTGCTGCTGTGGCGTGGACTCGCCGCGCGCCAGCCGGCGCCGTCCGCGCCGGCGCCGGCCCAGGTGCAGGCCCATGTGGAACTGGCGCTGACCGACGTGGTGCCGGCGCAGCAGCGCGAGCTGAAGCGGGCGCTGCCGGTGTCCGGTTCGCTCAGGGCCGTCAACTCCGCCATCGTCAAGGCCCGCTTCGCCGGCGAACTCCAGGGCCTGACGCTGCGCGAGGGCGACACCGTGCGCGCCGGCCAGGTAATCGCCCGCGTCGACCCCACCGAAGCGCAGGCGCGGCTGAAGCAGGCGCACAAGCAGGCGGACGCGGCGCAGGCGCAGATCGAGATCGCCGAACGCCAATGGGTCAACAACAAGGCGCTGGTGGACCAGGGCTTCATCGCCAAGGCGGCGGTCGACACCTCGGCCAACAACCTGAGCGCAGCCAAGGCCACGTACCAGGCGGCGCTGGCCGCGGTGGACCTGGCGCGCAAGGGCCTGGATGACGCCGTGCTGCGCGCGCCGATCTCCGGCGTGATCGCGCAGCGCCTGGCGCAGCCCGGCGAACGGGTGGCGCTGGATTCGCGCGTGGTCGAGATCGTGGACCTGTCGCAGCTGGAGCTGGAGGCCACGCTCAGCGCCGCCGATTCGATCGCGCTGCGGGTCGGCCAGCCGGCGACGCTGGTGGTGGAAGGCAGCGCCCGGCCGCTGCCGGCGCGCGTGGTCCGCATCAATCCCAGCGCGCAGGCCGGCAGCCGCAGCGTGCTGGCCTACCTGGCGCTGGGCGACACCGAGGGCCTGCGCCAGGGCCTGTTCGCGCAGGGGACGGTGGAAACGGAAAGCACCACGGCCCTGGCGGTGCCGCTGTCGGCGGTGCGCACCGACAGGCCGCGGCCCTATGTCCAGGTCGTCGAGCGCGGCGCAGTGCGCCATGTCGGCGTGGAGACCGGCGCCCGGGGCACGGCCGGCCAGGAAACCTGGGTCGCGGTCAGCGGCCTGGCACCCGGCGCGCAGGTCCTGCGCGGCCACGTCGGGCCCTTGCGGGAAGGGACGCTGGTGAAGTTCACGGCCGCCGCAGCGCCCGGCAACGCGGCGCCGACCCTCCAGCCCGCCCCCGCGGCGACGCGGTCTCCCAGCCCGTAAGCGCCGCCCGCCACCATGTGGTTCACCCGCGTCAGCCTGCAGAACCCGGTCTTCGCCACCATGGTGATGCTCGCCATCGTGGTGCTGGGGCTGTTCTCCTACCAGCGGCTGAAGGTCGACCAGTTCCCCAACATCGACTTCCCGGTCGTGGTGGTGACCGCGGACTACCCGGGCGCGTCGCCGGAGATCGTCGAGAGCGAGGTCAGCAAGAAGGTCGAGGAGGCGGTCAACTCCATCGCCGGCATCAACGCCCTGACCTCGCGCAGCTACGAAGGCCAGTCGGTCGTCGTCATCGAGTTCCAGCTGCACATCGACGGCCGCAAGGCGGCCGAGGACGTGCGCGAGAAGATCGCCGCGGTGCGGCCCACCTTGCGCGAGGAGGTGAAGGAGCCGCGCGTGCTGCGCTTCGACCCGGCCAGCCGCGCCATCTGGTCGCTGGCGGTGCTGCCCGACGCCAGCCGGGGCCGGCCGCTCAGCGCGGTGGAGCTGACCAACTGGGCCGACCAGGTCCTGAAGAAGCGCCTGGAGAACGTGCGCGGCGTCGGCTCCGTCACGCTGGTGGGCGGCACCAAGCGCGAGATCAACATCTACCTCGACCCGGCGTCCATGGAGGCGCTGGGCATCGCCGCCGAACAGGTGGTGGCCGCGGTGCGCGGCGAGAACCAGGACCTGCCGCTGGGCGCGATCCGCTCGCTGGCGCAGGAGCGCGTGGTGCAGATCGACGCCCGCATGCAGCGCCCCGAGGACTTCGGCCGCATCATCGTGGCGCGCAAGAACGGCGCGCCGGTGCGGCTGGACCAGGTCGCCCGCGTGTCCGACGGCGCCCAGGAGGTCGAGAGCCTGGCGCTGTACAACGGCGAGCGCACGCTGTTGCTGACGGTGCAGAAGTCGCAGGACGAGAACACCATCGCCGTCATCGACGCCCTGCGGGCCACGCTGGACCAGATGGCCGCGCAGTTGCCGCCCGGTGTGCGGCTGGAGCCGGTGACCGACGCCTCGCGGCCGATCCGGGTGTCGGTCGCCAACGTGCGGCAGACGCTCATCGAGGGCGCGATCCTCACCGTGCTGATCGTGTTCCTGTTCCTCAACTCGTGGCGCTCCACCGTCATCACCGGCCTGACGCTGCCGATCGCGCTGATCGGCACCTTCCTCTTCATGCACGCCTTCGGCTTCTCCATCAACATGGTGACGCTGATGGCGCTGTCGCTGTGCGTCGGCCTGCTGATCGACGATGCGATCGTGGTGCGCGAGAACATCGTGCGCCATGTGCAGATGGGCAAGCCGCCCTACCAGGCATCGCTGGATGGCACGCAGGAGATTGGGCTGGCGGTGCTGGCCACCACCTTCTCCATCGTCGCCGTGTTCCTGCCGATCGGCTTCATGGGCGGCATCATCGGCAAGTTCTTCCACGAGTTCGGCGTCACCATCGTGGCGGCGGTGCTGATCTCGATGTTCGTCAGCTTCACGCTCGATCCCATGCTGTCGTCGGTGTGGCACGACCCCGAGGCCGAGGCGCACGGCAAGGCCAGGGAACGGCGCACCCTCTACGACCGGACCGTCGGCCGCGTCACCGGCTGGTTCGACCGCGCCACCGACCGGCTGGCCGAGGGCTACCAGCGCATCCTGCGCTGGTCGCTGGCGCACCGGCCCGCCACCGTGCTGGCGGCGGTGGCGATCTTCGCGACCAGCCTGTTCATGGTGCCGCTGCTGGGCACCGAGTTCGTGCCGCGCTCCGACTATTCCGAGACCTCGCTGGCCTTCCACACGCCGGTGGGCTCGTCGCTGGAGCTCACCGAGGCCAAGGCGCGCCAGGTCGAGGCCATCGTGCGCGAATTCCCCGAGGTGCGCTACACGGTGGCCACCATCAACTCCGGCACGGCGCAGGGCAAGATCTACGCCAACGTCTACGTGCGGCTGGTCGACCGCAAGGACCGCGCGCGCAGCGCCGACCAGGTCTCCGCGGCGCTGCGCGAGCGCCTGCGGCGCGTGCCGGGCATCACCGTCACCCACGTCGGCCTGCTGGATGCGGTGGGCGGCGGCAAGCCCATCGAGTTCTCGCTGCAGGGCCCCGACCTGCGCGAGCTGGAACGCATCTCGCGGCTGGTGATGGAGCGCATCCGCCCCATCCCCGGACTGGTCGACCTCGATTCCAGCGTCAAGCCCGACAAGCCCACCATCGCCGTCGACGTGCGGCGCGAGGCCGCCTCCGACCTGGGCCTGTCGGTGGCGCAGATCGCCGGCGCGCTGCGCACGCTGGTGGCCGGCCAGACCGTGGGCAACTGGCGCGCACCCGACGACCAGACCTACGACGTCAACGTGCGCCTGGCGCCCGACGCACGCACCGCGCCGCAGGACCTGGAGCGCCTGCCCTTCGCCACGGGCAGCAACGCCGACGGCAGCACGCGCATCGTGCGGCTGAACCAGGTGGCCACCATCCGTGAATCGACCGGCCCCAACCAGATCAACCGGCGCGACCTCACGCGCGAGGTCGCCATCAACGCCAACGCCTTCGGCCGTTCCGCCGGCGAGATCTCCAACGACATCCGCGCGCAGCTGGACCAGGTGCAGCTGCCCCCCGGCTACCGCTACCAGTTCAGCGGCTCGACCAAGAACATGCGCGAGTCCTTCGGCTACGCCGTCTCGGCCCTGGCCATGGCGGTGATCTTCATCTACATGATCCTGGCCAGCCAGTTCCGCAGCTTCCTGCAGCCGCTGGCGCTCATGACCTCGCTGCCGCTGACGCTGATCGGCGTGGTGCTGGCGCTGCTGCTGTTCCGCTCCACGCTGTCGATCTTCTCGGTGATCGGCATCGTCATGCTGATGGGCCTGGTGACCAAGAACGCGATCCTGCTGGTGGACTTCGCCATCCGCATGCGCGCCCAGGGCATGGCACGCGCCGAGGCGCTGCTGCTGGCCGCCCGCGTGCGCCTGCGTCCCATCCTGATGACCACCCTGGCCATGATCTTCGGCATGGTGCCGCTCGCCTTCGCGCTGACCGAAGGCTCGGAGCAGCGCGCGCCCATGGGCCAGGCCGTGATCGGCGGCGTCATCACCTCCTCGCTGCTGACGCTGGTGGTGGTGCCCGTCGTCTACTGCTACCTGGACGACCTGGCCGCCTGGCTCAGGCGCGGCCGCCAGCCCGCGGGCGGCGGCGGCGGGGCCGAACCGGTCGCCGCTTCTAGAATCGAGGGTTTGTCCTGAAGACCGAGAGATCCGCCATGAATGCCGCCATCGACATCGAACGTGCCCGCTTCAACATGATCGAGCAGCAGATCCGGCCCTGGGACGTGCTGGACCTGGACATCCTCGCGCTGCTGCAGCGCGTGAAGCGCGAGGATTTCACGCCCGCGGCCTACCGCGCCCTGGCCTTCACCGACATGGCCATTCCGCTCCTGGGCAGCACCGAGGAAGCCATGCAGAAGGGCTGGTGCATGCTGGAACCCAAGGTGGAGGCCCGCATGCTGCAGGACCTGGAAGTGCGGCCGCACGAGAAGGTGCTGGAAGTCGGCGCCGGCTCCGGCTACATGGCCGCCCTGCTGGCCAGCCGCGCCCAGCGCGTGGTCAGCCTGGAGCTGGAGCCCGAACTGGCGCAAATGGCGCGGGCCAACCTGCAACGCGCCGGCATCGCCAACGCCGAGGTCCGCGAGGGCGACGGTGCCCGGGGCCTGGCGGCCGAGGGCCCCTTCGACGTGATCGTGCTGAGCGGCTCGGTGGCCGAGGTGCCGCAGGCGCTGCTGGCGCAGCTGAAGGTGGGCGGCCGGCTCGGCGCCATCGTCGGCCACGAGCCCGTGATGCGGGCCACCTTCATCCGGCGCGAGAGCGAAGGCAGCTACCAGACCACCCAGCCCTGGGACACGCTGGCGCCGCGCCTGGCGCGCTTCCCCGAACCCTCCCGCTTCAACTTCTGAAAGCCCGCCCATGGTCACCCAGGTCGCCCCTTCCCAACTCGAACAGTGGTTCGCCACGCAGGACGGGGCACCGCTGGTGCTGGACGTGCGCGAGGCCTGGGAACTGCAGACGGCATCGGTGCGCCCGGAGGGCTTCGAGCTGCTGGCGATCCCGATGAACACCCTGCCGGCGCGCCTGGCCGAAGTGCCGGCCGACCGGCCGGTGGCCTGCCTGTGCCACCACGGCGGCCGCAGCCAGCGCGTCGCCCTGTTCCTGGAGCAGCAGGGCTACGGCCAGGTGGCCAACATCGCCGGCGGCATCGACGCCTGGTCGGCGCAGCGCGACCCGGGGATTCCGCGTTACTGACGCGGCGCTGGACGCGGCAGCGGGAAAGCGTTACAGAACAAGCAGAACGCAGAGGACGGACTCGATGAAACTGAAGCGGCTCATCCCCCTGGTGGCGGCCCTCGGCCTGACCGTGGCCGGCCCGGCCCGCGCCCAGGCGCTGTTCGAACTGTACGAGGCGGCGCGCGCCCAGGACGCCACCTGGCAATCGGCCCGCGCGCAGTACGAGGCCAACCTGGCGCGCGCCGAACAGGCCCGCGCCGGCATCCTGCCCAGCGCCGGCGTGTCCGCCGGCGTCACCCGCACCGAGCTGCATCCCACGCCCGGCGCCGACCGCGGCTACACCAGCTCGCAGGCGGTGCTGAGCGCGGCGCAGCCGCTCTACCGCCCCGCCAACCTGGCCACCTGGCGCCAGGGCCAGCGGCAGATGGAGCTGGCCGAGTTCCAGCTGACGGCAGCGGCGCAGGACCTGATCATCCGCGTGAGCCAGGCCTACTTCGACGTGCTGGCGGCCCAGGACACCCTGACCTTCGTGCGGGCGCTGAAGGTCTCGACCGCGGAGCAGCTGGCCGCGGCGCGGCGCAATTTCGAGGTGGGCACCTCCACCATCACCGACTCGCGCGAGGCCCAGGCCCGCTACGACCTGGTGCAGGCGCAGGAGATCGCCGCCGAGAACGACCTGCGCGTCAAGCGCCTGGCGCTGGACACGCTGGTGGGCCGCTCCAACACCCAGCCGGTACCCCTGGCGACATCGTTGAACGTGCCGGCGCCGCAGCCGGCGGACCCGGAAGCGTGGGTGGCGGTGGCGGAGACGGCCAGCCCCGCCATCCTGCAGGCGCGCACGGCCGTCGACATCGCCGAACTCGAGATCGAGAAAGCCAAGGCCGGCCACAAGCCGACGCTGGACCTCACCAGCAGCCTGGCCGTGCAGCACAACCGCGACGGCTCCGCCACCTCCCTCGGCAATTCGCGCGCCACCACCGGCAACATCGGCCTGGCCTTCCAGCTGCCGCTGTTCGCCGGCTTCGCCACCCAGAACCGCATCCGCGAGACCCTGGCGCTGGACGAGCGCGCCCGCAGCGACCTCGAGGCCACCCGCCGCCAGGTGGCCCAGGCCGTGCGAACGGCCTATTTCGGGGTGGTATCGGGGCAGAACCAGGTACGGGCGCTGGAGTCGGCCGAAGCCTCCAGCCAGAGCGCGCTGGAAGCCAACCAGCTGGGCTACCAGGTCGGGGTGCGCATCAACATCGACGTGCTGAACGCGCAGAGCCAGCTATTCCAGGCCAGGCGCGACCTCGCGCAGGCGCGCTACAACGTGCTGCTGGGCCACCTGCGCCTGCGGCAGGCCAACGGCACGCTGCAGGCGGAAGATCTGCGCCGCCTCGATACCTTGCTGGCGCCGTAACAACGACGCCGGGCGGTGCGCTCGCTGCGCGGGCACACCCTACCAGGCACGCCACAGCCCGGAAGTTCGTAGGGTGTGCTCGCGCCGCGAGCGCACCGTCCGGCCATCCCCGGTGCGCTGCGGCACGGATCCCCAGGGTGTGTTCGCGCAGCGAGCGCTCCTTCCGTCCCCCACAGGTGCGCCCGCTCGCGCGCGCACCCTAGCCTTCCTGGGGAACCAGCAGTGCCTGGCCGGTGGCCACCAGCTTTTCGTCGGCGCCGGTCAGGGCGTAGAGCTCGCAGGCGGTGAAAACCTGCGTGCGGCCCGGCTTCACCACCCGGGCCCGGGCGACGAAGCGCTCGCCGGTGGCGGGCCGCAGGCAGTTCACCGAATAGTGCGAGGCCAGCACGCGTCCGACCAGCGTCGCCGCGGCGAAGCCGCAGGCGGTGTCGACCAGGGCGCCCTGCAGGCCCGCATGCAGGAATCCGGCGTACTGTCCGGCCTCGCCGCGCCAGGGCATGGCGATCGCCACCTCGCCGGCACCGGCGCTGACCACCTCGATGCCGCACCAGCGGTTGAAGGCGGCCAGGGCGTTGATGGCGCGGATGCGTGCGAGCAGTGCGTCTTCGGTATCCATGCGGCCAATCTAGGCCCGCCCGCGCCGCGCCGCTGTCGTGGCGGCGACGCGCAGTCGCGCCCGCGATAGGAGCGCTGCTGCGTCGAGTTCGAGTTTCGAGTTTCGAGTTTCGAGTTTCGAGTTTCGAGTGTCGAGTGTCGGGCGTCCCCGGCTCGGGGTTCCCCGCCTCGGGCTTGCGCCGCGCGGCTCAGCGCCCGCCGTGCTCGACCAGCGTCAGCACCGCCCGCGCCGTCTTGGCCGCCGCCCCCCGGTG
>JAEZKX010000372.1 GCA_023436025.1 Pseudomonadota bacterium
GCGTGGCATCGGCCGCGGCGGCCTGGGCGCGCGCGATGAAGGGCCGCGCGCTGGCCGGCGCATCGGCCGTCTCGGCGAACATGTGCAGCGCCGCGCAGTACGCCTGCACGATGGCGCTGCCGTCGTCCTGCGCCTGCAGGATGTTGGCGGCGCGCGCCTCGCTCGCGATGAAACCCTCGACGAAGTCGTTCAGCGCCCCGGCCGACGCCGCGTCGCGCAGCGTGACCGGGTTGCCGAGGACGTCCTCAGTCGACATGGTGGAGCGCTTCCGAGGGCGGCGACGGCCAGGGCCGTTGCGGCTCGCGGATGATCTCGTAGGCACGCGCCACCTGCAGCACGCCGAGGTCGTCGAAGCGCTTGCCGGCGATCTGCAGGCCGATGGGCAGGCCCGTCGACGTGTAGCCGCAGTTGATGGACGCCGCCGGCTGCTCCGACATGTTGAAGGGCACGGTGAAGCCGATGTGCTCCAGCGGCCGCAGCGGGTCGTTGGTCGGGGAGGCGAACTCGGCCGGCGGCGCCGGCACCGGCGACACCGGCGACAGCACGTAGTCGAAGGGGCGGCAGGCCGCCACCGCCGCCAGGCGCGTCAGGTGGAACTGGTGGTAGGCGGTGAACACCGCCTCGCCGCTCATGCCGACGGCGCTGTCGGCCCATTGCTGGATGTAGGGCAGCACCTTGGCCTTGGCGGCGGCGGGAATGGCGCGCATGTCGATGCACGAGCGCATGCGCCAGAAGTGGTCCATGCCATCGAGCATGGCCTGCGTCATGAACGGCTCCATCGGCGCGACCACCGCGCCGGCGCGCTCGAAGGCCTGGGCGGCGCGCTGCACCGCTTCCTTCACCTCGGGCTCCACCGGCAGGCCGCAGCCTGCTTCGAGCAGCAGGCCGATGCGCAGACCGCGCAGCCTCTCGACGCCGGCGTCGAAGCGGGACCAGGGGATGTCCTGCGCCGGCAGGCTCATGCTGTCGCGGTCGTCGGGGCGCGCCAGCACGTCCATCAACAGCGCGGCGTCGGCCACGGTGCGCGTCATGGGGCCGGCCGCCCGGCCCATGTAGGGCGGATCGATCGGGATGCGGCCCAGGCTGGGCTTGAGCGTGAAGATGCCGCACCAGCCGGCCGGCAGGCGCAGCGAGCCGCCGATGTCGGTGCCCAGGTGCAGCGGACCGAAGCCGGCGGCCGCCGCCGCGCCGGCGCCGGCGCTGGAGCCGCCCGGCGGCGTCGGCAGGTCCCAGGGGTTGCGCGCCAGCTTGTGGAAGCTGGACAGGCCCGAGGAGAGCATGCCGTAGTCGGGCATGGTGGTCTTGGCCAGCACCACGCCGCCGTGCTCGCGCACGCGCGCCGCCGGCGGCGCATCGTCGGCGGCCGGCACCAGGTCGATGGCGGCCGTTCCCAAGGGCGTCGGGTCGCCGCGGGTGGCGATGTTGTCCTTGATGGTGACGGGGACGCCGTCGATCAGGCCCAGCGGCTCGCCGCGCTGCCAGCGGGCTTCGCTGGCGCGGGCCTGTTCCA
This sequence comes from Pseudomonadota bacterium, assembly GCA_023436025.1. Taxonomy (GTDB): domain Bacteria; phylum Pseudomonadota; class Gammaproteobacteria; order Burkholderiales; family Burkholderiaceae_C; genus Ramlibacter. Next base: position 1,511 of record JAEZKX010000372.1, read on the forward strand.
GTACCCGTTCGGGGCGAAGCAGGAAGAGCGCCTGTGTGTACGGCTCCCAGCGCTCGACGTGGCCCAGCACGCTGCGGGCCACCTCCACCGGCGAGACTTCCCGCCGGCGGTACAGGTCGACGAGGGCGGGGGCCGAGAGTTCATGCAATGCCTCGGCCATCGTTTTACCCCCAGCTCAGCGCCGACAGGTCGTTGCAGAAGATGGGCATGTTGGTCCACAGCCCCTTCACGTTCTTGTTGGCCACCGTCACCCACTGCGGCTGGTACAGGAAGCCCATGGGCGCGTCCTCGGCCACCAGGCGCTGGATGTCGCCCAGCAGCTTGCTGCGGTCCTGCGGGCGCGCCGCGGTCTTGTACTTGTTGTACAGCTCGGCGAACTTGGGCGATTCGTAGTTCCAGTAGTAGTTGGGACGCGCGAAGTTGCCCAGGTCGAACGGCTCGACGTGCGAGATGATCGTCATGTCGTAGTTGCGGTTGCCGTACACGTTGGACAGCCACTGCGCCCATTCGACGTTCTGCAGCTTGGCGTTGATGCCCACCTTGGACAGCTGCGAGGCGATGACTTCGCCGCCCTGGCGCGCATAGGGCGGCGGCGGCAGGGTGATGGTCACCTCGATCGGGCCCGTGACGCCGGCTTCCTTCAGCAGGGCGCGGGCCTGTTCCGGGTTGAAGGCGTTGGAGGCGCTCAGGTCGACGTAGCCCGGCGCGCTGGGCGGGTAGTAGCTGCCGATGGCCACGCCGTAGCCGTCGCCGGCGCCCTGGATCACCGCCTTGCGGTCGATGGCCATGTTGACGGCGCGGCGCACGCGCACGTCGTCGAAGGGCTTCTTCTTGTTGTTGATCGCCAGGATGGTCTTGGCGCGCGAGCCGGAGACCACCACCTGGAAGCGGTTGTTGTTCTTGAACTGGGGGACGCTGCGCGGCGTGACGCGCGGGAAGGCGTCGACGTCGCCCGCCAGCAGCGCGGCGACCTGCGCCGCCGGGTCGGCGATGAAGCGGAAGGTGGCGCGGCGCAGCTTGGCGGCGCCGGGATTGCGGTAGCCGTCCCAGCGGGTCAGCGTGATCGACGAACCCTTGACCCAGTCGGTCAGCTGGTAGGGGCCGGTGCCCACCGGCTTGGTGCCGTTGGTCTCGGCGCTCTTGGGCTCGACGATGACGGCCGTGCCCTGGCCCATGAGGAAGGGGAAGTCGGGATCGATTTCCTTGGTCAGCACCACCACGGTGTAGTCGTCGACCACGCGCGTGGTCAGCGCCTGGAAGGTGCGCTTGTCCTTGTTGGTGCTCTTCTCGCCGGCGGCGCGGTCGAAGGAGAACTTGACGGCCTGCGCGTTGAAGGGCTCGCCGTTGTGGAACTTGACGCCGCGGCGCAGCTTGAAGGTGTAGGTGGTGAGGTCGGGCGAGACTTCCCAGCTCTCGGCCAGCAGCGGGGTGACGCTGCCGTCGGGGTTGATCTTGGTGAGCGTCTCGTAGATGTTGTACAGCGTCACTTCCGCGATGGACGACGCGGCGCCCGCCGTCGGGTCCAGGCCGGGGCTGGGCTCCAGCGCCATGGCCAGGACGATGCTGTCCTTGCGGCCCTGCGCGAGGGCGCCGGCGGGCAGGGAGGCCAGGGCGGCCAGGGATGCGGAGTGCGTGAGCACGCTGCGGCGGTTGATCATGGTTTCGGCTCCGAAGCTGCAACGAAAGGAAAACCCATCATCCCGTACATCCGGCAACGATGGCAAGAGGGATCACCGGGGAAGCTGCGCGCCGTCAGCCCACCGTAGGCTCGGCGCCCGGCACGGCCGCCAGCAGGGTGCGCGTGTACTCGTGCTCGGGGGCGGCGAACAGGCGCTCCGGCGGGCCCTGTTCGACGATGCGCCCCTGCCACAGCACGGCCACGTCGTCGCACAGGTGGTGCACCACGGCGAGGTCATGGCTGATCAACATGTAGGTGATGCCGAACTCGGTCTGCAGGTCCTGCATCAGGTTCAGCACCTGGGCCTGCACCGAGACGTCGAGCGCGCTGACCGGCTCGTCGGCCACGATCAGGCGCGGCCGCGTGATGAGGGCGCGCGCGATGGCGATGCGCTGGCGCTGCCCGCCCGAGAACTCGTGTGGGTACTTGCCCAGGTCGTTGGCGCGCAGGCCCACGGCCTGGAGCACCTCGGCGGCGCGGCTGCGCTGTTCGTCGCGCGACACGCCCTGCGCGCTCAGCGGCTCGGTGACGATGCGCTCCACCGCCTGGCGGGGGTCGAGCGAACCGTAGGGATCCTGGAACACCATCTGGAAGTCGCGCCGCGCGCGGCGCAGTTCTTCCTTGGGCAGCGCGTTCAGGTCGCGGCCCATCATGCGCACGGTGCCGGAGGTGGGCGTGTCCAGCGCCATCACCAGGCGCGCCAGGGTCGACTTGCCGGAGCCGGACTCGCCCACGATGCCCAGGCTGCGGCCGCTCTCGATGGTGAAGCTCACGCCCTTGAGCGCCTGCACCTTGCCCGGCGGCTGCAGCAGCTTCTCGCGCGGCAGGGTGTAGTCGCGCACCAGGTTCTCGACCTGCAGGAGAGGCGCGCTCATGCCGCCACCTTCTGTTCCTTGGCCGCCGCCACGGCGTCGAGCCGGATGCAGCGGGCCTGGTGGTCCGGCTCCACCTCCACCGGCGGCGGCACCGTCTGGTGGCACTGCGGGATGGTGAAGCTGCAACGCCCGGCGAACGGGCAGCCCCGTGGCAGGTCGACCAGTTCCGGCACGGTGCCGGGAATGGTCGTCAGCCGCTGGCCGCGCGCACCGTGCAGGCCCGGCCGCGCCGCGAACAGGCCCAGGGTGTAGGGATGCATGCGGTTGGCGAACACGGCGCGGGTGGGCCCGCTTTCCACCACCATGCCGCCGTACATCACCAGCATGCGTTGCACGTTCTGGGCGATCACGCCGAGGTCGTGCGAGATTAGCATCAGCGACATGCCGCGCTCGGCCACCAGTTCGCGGATCAGGTCGAGGATCTGGCGCTGGATGGTGACGTCGAGCGCCGTGGTCGGCTCGTCGGCGATCAGCAGGTCCGGACCGCAGGCCAGCGCCATGGCGATGGTGATGCGCTGGCGCTGTCCGCCCGAGAACTGGTGCGGATAGGCGTCGACGC
>JAEZKX010000419.1 GCA_023436025.1 Pseudomonadota bacterium
GCTTCCCGGAGATCGCGCGCTACCTGGCGCAGTGGCAGCCGCCGGCGTTGATGCTGTGGGGCCGCCACGATGCCTTCTTCGCGATCGACGAGACATTGTCCTGGCTGCAGGCCCTGCCGCGCATGGACGCGCACATCCTGGACGGGCCGCATTTCCTGCTGGAGACGCACGCGGCGCAATGCGCGGCCGGGATGGCGGACTTCATCGCTGGCGTGGAAGGAGGCGACGGCTAGCTTGCCAGTAGCTCGTCGAACCCGGCCATCGGCACGATGCGGCTGGCGACGGCCGCCAGCTGCGCGTCGCGCACCACCAGCGCATCGGCCTGCAGCCGCGTGAGCGCCAGGTATTCGGCGACGAAGGTGTCGGGCCAGTCGAGTTCCTGCGCGATGCGCCAGGCCTGCCGCTGCAGCACGCGGTCGCCCAGCAGGCGCAGGGGCAGGGCGCGGATGGCGTCCAGGCGCTGGTCCGCCTCCGCCTGCGCCAGCGTGCCGGCGCGCACTTGCTGGTAGAGCGCGGCCAGCACCTGCGAGCGCAGCAGCGTGGGCGCCAGCAGGCGGTGGCGCGCGGGGAGCTGCGGGCGCAGGCGGGCGAGCTCGAGGGCCACGTCCGGGCCGATCACGTAGCGGGTCATGGCGCGGTCCTCCAACGGTGCGACGGCCCCGGGCTCATCGCCCAGTCTCCAGCGCGAACACTTCGGGATAGTCCACCACGGCGCCATGGCGCGACACCTGCAAAGTGGCGCGGTAGCCGTGCACGGGCGATGCGTAGGCGTAGGCGTCACGTGCCACGCGTTGGTAGTGTTGCGGGATGACGCGCAGCCGGATGGACGGAATGTCGAGGTAGACGGTGTTGGGCCGGGCTGCCTGCCCGACGCGCAACGCCAACCTGCGGATGGGAAGCAGGTTGGTGGCCGGCGTGAAGCCCAGGTCGAGGTCGACGCAGCCGCCGAGCCCGGGCTGCTTGGCGCCATTCACCGTCCACTTGCCGCCGCGACCGCAACGGATGGACAGCTGCACGTCGCGGCTTCCGACCTGGCCCGCCACATGGGCGCGGGTCGTGCGAAAGGACGCGTTGGCCAGCACCTCGTACTGCAGCTGGCACACGCGGCTTCCTTCCATGAAGGCCGCCATGCCGGCCAGGCGGTAGCCCGTCGCGGTCTTGTCGAACCGGCAGGCGTCATGTCCTGGGGAATCCAGCCGGCGCCAGAGAAAGCGGGCGAGGGTCGACGGCATGGTCCTCCAGGGGGTCGGCAGCCACGGGAGAAGGGATTCTGCGGGGCTGCCGGGCCGCATGCAATGCCTTGACCAGGCGTTTGCTGTTGGAGGCAGGTCAATCCAGGCGCCGGAGAGCGCAGCGCGTCGTGGACTGTTCAGGCGGCGAGGCCGCCCAGGATGGCCTTGGGCTCCGTGTACGACTCCAGCCCGAAGACACCGAATTCGCGACCGATGCCGGATTGCTTGAAGCCGCCAAACGGGACCTTGGCATCGTGCGGAGCGCCATTGACGGCGACACGTCCGGCTTCGATCCGGTTGGCGACCGCGGTGGCCCGGGCGTCGTCCTGTCCCAGAACGTAGGCGTACAGGCCGTAGGGTGTTTCGTTCGCGATGCGAATGGCCTCTTCGTCGTCGGCATAGGTCAGCACGGAAAGGACCGGTCCGAAGATCTCGTCGCGGGCGATGACCATGTCGTTGCGCACGTCCGCGAAAACCGTTGGCTTGACGGTGAAGCCGCCGGCGCCTTCGGGGTGGCCAGTGCCGCCGGTGACCAGGGTCGCGCCCTCTCTGATGCCTTCGCGGATGTAGTGCTGCACGCGCTCGTACTGTGCACGGCTCACCATCGGTCCGATGGTGGTCTTGGGGTCGCGCGGGTCGCCCGACTGCTCCTGCTCGACCAGCCGCCGGATGACGGCGATCGCCTCGGCCTTGCGGCTTTGCGGAACCAGGATCCGCGTGCCGTTCATGCAGGCCTGGCCGCTGTTGCCGAGGCCCGCGCCAACGGCAATCGGCAATACCTTTTCGAAGTCCGCGTCGTCCAGGACGATGGTCGGCGACTTCCCACCGAGTTCGAGGGTGACGCGCTTGAGCGTCTCGGCGGCGCTGCGCATGATGGCCTTGCCAACGGCCGTCGAGCCGGTGAACGAGATCTTTGCGACGTCGGGGCTGGTGACGAACTCGGCGCCGACGACATCGCCGCGACCCGTCACGATGTTGAACATGCCCGCCGGGGCGCCAGCGGCATGCAGCGCCTCCATGACGACCTTGGTCTGGGTGGCGCTCATTTCGCTCGGCTTGATGACCGCCGTGCATCCCGCAGCAAGCGCATAGGCGAGCTTCGTGCAGATGAAGCCCGCATCGCTGTTCCAGGGGGTGATCAGGGCTGCGACGCCCAGCGGCTCGCGCACGACGGTCGCCGATCCCACGCGGCTTTCGAAGGAGTAGCTCTCCAGCGCATGGATGGCGTCGAGGAAGCTGCCCGCAGCATGTTCCGCCATCCAGCTGGACCTCGACAAGGGAGCGCCGTACTCGAGAAGGATCGCCTCCAGCAATTCATCGCTTCGGGCCAGCAGCTCCTGGTGCATCCGCTCGAGCAAGGCAATGCGCTCCGCCTTGCTGCTGCGGGACCATGCGGGAAACGCGCGCTTGGCCGCCGCGATCGCCGCCTGGGCATCCACCTGGTCGCCGAGCCGCACGCGGCCGATGACTTCGCCGCTCGTCGGATTGTGCAAGTCGAACATCTCCGTTCCGTGCGGAGTGACGAACTTTCCGTCGATGTAAGCCTGAGAGATTTCGTACATGGTGAAGTCCTTTCAGAGAAAACGAGTGTGTGCAGAAGGGGAAGGCGGGTGGCTGCCTCGAACCTGCACTGCACGTCTTGTCTGTCGCACGTGCCAGGAGGTGAGGCCTGCACGAAATCTAGGGTTTGCCGATTGCCCTGAGAAGATGGTCAAATCCAAATGTGCTGTATCGGGAGACGGGACAATCCCATGGCGCTGAGTAGCACCGGCTTGACCGAACTGGAGGCAGTACTCGCCGTGGCGCGGCACGGCAGCTTTCGAGCCGCCGCCGCGGCCCTGGGCATGTCCCGGTCGGCCTTGAGCATCACCGTGGCCAATCTGGAAGGCAGGTTGGGCGTGCGGCTCTTCAATCGCACCACGCGCAGCGTGGCTGCCACCGAAGCGGGGTTGCAATTCATCGCGCGCATCGGGCCCGCCGTGGCCGATATACGTGGGGCCATGGAGGCCGTCACGGAGTTGCGGGACACGCCGGCGGGCACCTTGCGACTCAATACGCCGGTGGGCGCTGCGCAGATGATCTTCACGCCCCTCGTGCTCGAGTACCTGCGCCGGTATCCGGCCATGAAGGTCGACATCGTCACGGAGCGCCGCATGGTCGATATCGTGGCCGAGGGCTTCGATGCAGGCATCCGCCTGGCCGAAGCGGTGCCGCGCGACATGGTGGCCGTGCCCCTGAGCGGTGACCAGCGCATGGTCGTCGTCGCATCGCCGACCTACCTGGAGGGGCAGCCCCGGCCCGAGGTCCCGGATGATCTACTCAGGCACCGCTGCATCCGTTGGCGCTTTTCCAGCGGCAACGTCTACCGCTGGGAGTTTGCCCGCCACGGCCAGGCCATGACCCTGGACGTTCCCGGACCCATGACGCTGGACGAGCCCTTGTTGATCCTCGAGGCCGTTCGTGGCGGCGCAGGGATTGGGTACGTGAGCGATTTCCACGTCGCCGAAGACCTGGCCAGCGGCCGGCTCGTCCAGCTGCTGGCGGACTGGACGCCGAGCTATCCCGGCATCTGCCTTTACTACCCGAATCGCCGCCACCTGCCAGCGGGCTTGCGCGCTTTCGTTGATCTGGTCCACGAGGTCATGGCTCGACGCCCGGTTCGGCCGCCTCCGGCTGTTCTGCCGACGCGCAGCCGAGCGTCGAAAGCCGCGGGCAAAGGCAGGTAGCCAACGATCCGTCGCGAGCCTGGTTCAGTGCCAAGGCTGCGCGGAGGCTCATTGCGCCGTTGTGCGAAAGTCTGCCCACATCACGGGGTCGCCGCCTGCGGGCGCTTCCCAGTGGCAGCGGTGCGTGAGGCTTCCATCCTCTCGCACCGCAACGAGGGAGATGCCGGCGGGTTGAGCGCGGGCTTCGTCCGGCTCCATCACCGCAATCGCCAGCCACGCGCCGTCCGCGCTGAGCCGCACGGTCCTGGGGTGGCGGCCCGGCAAGGGCAGTGTTTGCCGATGCGAAGGCCGCCCGGTCTCGGCATCGATGGCGAAGGCCGCCACGCTGTTTTCGCCGCCGGCATCGCGCGAGCGGTTCAGGACATAGGCCATGCGACCCGTCGCGTGCAGGCAGATGTCCCCTGCAAGTTGTCTCGCCGCTTGTCCCCGCGTGGACGACAGCGTCGTGACCTCGAAGGCCGGCGCGCTGGCGAGTTCTCCCGCCACGATCCGGAAAACCGCAAGGCGATTCTGGCGCTCCAGGACCACGAAGAGGAATCGCCCATCGGGCGAGATGGCGCAGTTGCGCGGGCCGAAGCCGAATCCACCCTTGGGAGCCACCACCCAGTCGACGCGAACCTGGCCGTTCTCCAGGGCCAGCAAGCGGAGGGAGCCCGGGTTTTCCGGCGCCGATGCGGTGCCGTCGTCGCCACGGCACACGAGCAGGACCCGCCCGGTCCTGTCGAATGGCAAGGCCTGGTGCGCGAAGTGGCCGGCGAGCTGCCGGTCGCGGACATGGTGTGCGATCGCCACCGGGCCGCCGCCCGGACCCAGCGACACGCAGGCGTAGGCGGATGGCATGTTGGAGGCCAGGTGCACGCGGCCGTGCGCCTCGTCGACGGCCAGGTGGAGAGGGCGCTGGGGCAATGCGAGTGAGCCCACCTGGCGCATCTGGCCGTCCGGGCCGGCAGCGAGAACCTCCAGCGCATGCCGCGTGCCGGGGCGGCCGATTCCGCCATCGCTGCAGGCCAGGTAGATGCGCGCGCCATCGCCGGCAAGCGCCGCATGCTGGATGACGTCCCTGACCTCGATCGCGTTTGCGGCAACCATGCCGCCGTCCGGTCCGACCGTGGCGGCGACGAGCTGCCGGCCGCAGGCGGCCAGCAGCGAGGAGGAGGCCGTGTTCAATCAGCTCGCCTTGAGCAGACCTGCCTTGACCAGCGAGGAGTAGGTGGCGGCCTGCTGCTGCAGGAAGTTCTCGAACTCCGCGGTCGTCATGCGCACAGGCATGGTGCCGATGTCGTCGATCTGCTTGCGTACCGTCTCCGTGTCCAGCGCCGTGCGGACGCCGTCCGCCAGGCGTTGCACCACCGCGTCGGGCACTCGGTTCGGCGCCATGATCGCGGTGAAGTTGGTCGCATCCACTTGCAGATAGCGAAGTTCCGCCGTCGAGGGGACATCGGGCAGCGAAGGCGCGCGCTGGCGGCCGATCACGGCGATGGCGCGAAGCTTGCCCGACTTGATGAGCTGCAAGGCGGAAGGCAGGTCCGTCGCCACGAAGTCGAGCTGGCCGCCGAGCAGGTCGATCACCGCCGGCCCCGAGCCCTTGTAGCCGGCGATGGTGAATTCCACCGAAAGCGCCTTCTGCAGCTGGAGCAGGCTCACGTGGCCGGTCGTCCCGTTGCCAGGGTGCCCGACCGGCAGCGGCTTCTGGCTGGCCTTGGCGCGCTGCGCCAGGTCGGCGAAGTCCTTGATGGGCGAAGCCGCGTTCACGACCAGGACGTTCGGCACCACGGTCAGCAGGGCGACGGCGCGCATGTCCGCCAGGGTATAGCTGGCCGAAGGGCCGGCCATCTGCCAGGCAGAGAGGATGGGCCCCGGCGTCGCACACAGGAGCGTGTAGCCGTCCGGCGCCGCCTTCACGGCGGCGGCGGCGCCGATCATGCCGCCGGCGCCGCCCTTGTTGTCGACGACGAAGGGCTGACCCAGCTGCTTGGACAGCGCTTCCGTGAAGATTCTCGCCGTGGTGTCGGCGTTGCCGCCCGGCGCGAACGGCACGACCACCTTGACGGGGCGTGACGGGTAGCGCTCCTGGGCCTGCGCCGTCCACGACAATGGGGCGACGGCCAGCGCTGCCGCGGCCATCACGAAGTTCCTGCGTTGTTCGTTTCGGTTCATGGAAATCTTGTCTCCTGGGGGAATCGCGCCGCAAGCGGGGACGCACGCAAGTGAACGGAGCCGATTTCCTCCAGCGACGTCAGCCCGAGCAGGCCCATGTCACGCTGGACTTCATCGGCGAGGATCTGCAATGCATGGCGCACGCCGTTCTCGCCCGCCACGGCCGCGGCGTACTGGAACGGCCGGCCCACGAACACGAACTTCGCGCCGAGGGCGAGCGCCTTGAGCACGTCGGTCCCGCGCCGGATGCCGCTGTCCATCATCACGGGGAACCCGGCGCCTACCGCGGCCACCACCTCGGGCAGCACGCGCAGCGGGGAGACGGTTCCATCGAGCTGCCGCCCGCCGTGGTTCGACACGATGATGCCGTCCGCACCGGTGTCGCGCGCCTTGCGGGCATCCTCGTGATGCATGATCCCCTTGACGACGAGGGTCCCTTTCCAGCGGCGCCGGATGAGGGCCAGGTGCTCCCAGTCCAGATGGTCCTTGGCGCCGAAGTCGCGCGCGACGCTGGACGACAGGATGGGTGCCCCGCGGGTCGCGGCGTTGTTCTCGAAGTGCGGCATTCCGTGCCTGACGAAGGTGCGCAGGAACGTGCCGATCGACCAGCGCGGATGCGTGATGCCCTGCCAGGCCAGGCGCACGCTGGGCCTCAGCGGCGTGGAGAAGCCCGCGCGCACATTGTTCTCGCGGTTCGCGAGCACCGCGGTGTCCACCGTGAGCACGAGCGTCTTCACGCCGGCACGGATCACGCGATCGATCAGGGCCTCGATCTTGGCGGTCTCGCCGGGCAGGTACGCCTGGAACCAGGTGTCGGGGGCGGCGGCGATCACATCCTCCAGGCGGATCAGCGAAGAGCCGCTCATGATCATCGGCACGTTGGCGGCGGCCGCGGTGCGCGCGAGGACGATGTCGCCGCGGTAGGCGCTAAGCGCGCTGATGCCCATGGGCGCGATCCCGAAGGGCGATGCGTAGCGGCGCCCGAACAGCTCCACCGCCTGGCTGCGGCCCGAGACATTGCGCAGCACGCGGGTGACGAAGCCGTAGTCGGAGAACGCGCGCCGGTTGTCGTGCAGCGAGGCGTTGTCTTCCGCGCCGCCCGAGATGTAGGCGAACACGGGGTGGGGCAGGTGGCGCCGCGCCGCGATCTCGAAGTCGTCGAGCGACAGGAAGCGCTTGGCCAGCCCGGAGCGCGGACGCGAAGATGCCGCTGCCGCGGTTGGAGCCGAAACCGGGTCCTTGCCCGAGATCAGCTGTGTCATGAAAGGGGCTCCTGGGTATCGGGGGCGCGATGATCGCGAACGGAGGGCGGGCCATGCAATGCGTTACGCCTGGCGTAACGGATGCGACGCCTGCGCTACGATTCCCGGCATGGCGCGCCAGGCAGATTCCCATCCTTCCGCGGACGCGCTCAAGCGCCTGCTCACGGACGAGGCGCACGCGAAGTCTGCCGGCCACGAGAGCGTGAACGCCGTGACGCGCGCGCTTTCCATCCTCACGGCCTTCGAGGGCAACGAGCTCTACCTGCCGCTCGCCGAACTGGCGCGCCGCACGGGGATGCACAAGCCGACGGTCCTGCGGCTGGCGCGCACCCTGGCGGCTTCGCGCTTCCTGGTGGGGCGGGAAGACGGCGCCTGGCGCCTCGGGCCGGCCGCGGGGTGGATCGGATCACGCTACCAGGCGCAGTTCGACCTCGACTCCGCCATCGAGCCCATCCTTCGCCAGCTCAGCGCGGAGACCGCCGACAGCGCGTCGTTCTTCGTTTTCGAGGGCAACCTGCGGGCCTGCCTGATGCGTTGCGAAGGCAAGGCCGGCGTGCAAAGCCAGATCCGCCCCGGGGAAGTGTTTCCGCTCGACCGCGGATCGGCGGGGCGCGTGATCCTGGCGGCCCTGGGTGAGCCGGGCGATCTGTACGAGCAGATCCGGCGCAGGGGCTTCCACATCACGCGTGGCGAGCGCAACTCGGGGATTGCGAGTGTTTCCGCTGCCGTGCGCGGCCGGCACGGCGTGGTGCTGGGGTCGGTGAGCACCGCCGGGCCGATCGAGCGCATGACGCAGGAGGTGCTGCAGCGGCATGCGGCGCCCACGGTGCGCGCGGCGAAGCAGCTGGGAGAGGTGCTCGGGGCGATGCCAGTGACGTCCCTGCGTGCGAC
>JAEZKX010000430.1 GCA_023436025.1 Pseudomonadota bacterium
CCGCGCAGCGCGTCCCAGGCCGGCAGCGCGTCCGCGGGCGCCATCGGGTCGCGTTCGACCAGGTAGGGGTAGTCGGCCTGGCTCACCCAGGGCAGGCTGTCCAGGGGCAGCCGGTAACCCATGGGGGAGTCGCCGGGAACCAGGTACAGGCGCTCGTCGCGCAGGAACCAGGGGCCGGTGATCCAGCCGCGGCCCGCCAGCTCGGGGCCGCCTTCGGCGGGAGCGAGCGGCAGCACGTAGCCGACCACCGCGTCGAGCTTCTGCTCGAAGACACGCCGCAGCCGCGCGCGCTCCAGCTCGTCGTCCAGGCGCGCGTCGAAGGGGTCGACGTTGACCGGCAGCTTGCGCTCGCGCCACAGGTAGTAGAAGGCGTCCTCGTAGCCGGCTTGCACATGCTGGTCGGTCAGCCCCAGCTTGCCGGCCAGCGTGCGGATGAAGCGAGCGGCGTCTTCGCTGGTGTAGCGCGCCGGGTTGCGTTCGTCGGCGAACAGCGCGGGGTTGTTCCACGTGGGCTGGCCGTCGGCGCGCCAACAGATCGACAGCGCCCAGCGCGGCAACTGCTCGCCCGGGTACCACTTGCCCTGGCCGAAGTGCAGGAAGCCCCCTTCGCCGTATTCGGCGCGCAGCTTGTGCACCAGCTCGGTGGCGAAGCCGCGCTTGGTGGGCCCCAAGGCATCGGTGTTCCACTCGGGGGCGTCGCGGTTTTCCACCGCCACGAAGGTCGGCTCGCCGCCCATGGTCAGGCGCACGTCGCCCGCTACCAGCTGGCGGTCGACCTGGTCACCCAGGGCCAGCACCTCGGCCCACTGCGCCTCGCTGTAGGGCTTGGTGACGCGCGGCGATTCGTAGATGCGCGACACCTGCATGTGGTGGCTGAATTCGACTTCCGCCTCGTCGACCAGTCCCTCGATGGGCGCGGCACCCGAGGGTTGCGGCGTGCAGGCCAGCGGGATGTGGCCTTCGCCGGCCAGCAGGCCCGAGGTCGCGTCCAGGCCGATCCAGCCGGCGCCCGGCAGGTAGACCTCGCACCAGGCATGCAGGTCGGTGAAGTCGACTTCGGTGCCGCTCGGGCCGTCGAGCGCCCGCACGTCCGGCTTCAGCTGGATCAGGTAGCCCGAGACGAAGCGGGCGGCCAGCCCGAGGCGGCGCAGCAGCTGCACCAGCAGCCAGCCCGAGTCGCGGCAGGAGCCGCTGGCCAGCGCCAGGGTCTGCTCCGGCGTCTGCACGCCGGGCTCCATGCGGATGAGGTACCTGACGTCACGCTGCAGCTTCTGGTTGAGCGCCACCAGGAAATCGACGGTGGGGCGTGGCTGGCGGTCGATCTTCTCCAGGTAGGCCTGCACGCGCGGCGTGAGCGGCTCGCAGGCGAGGTAGGGCGCGAGTTCCTGCGCCACCGAGGGCTCGTAGGCGAAGGGGAATTTCTCGGCGCTCGGCTCCAGGAAGAAGTCGAACGGGTTATAGACCGCCATTTCGACCACGAGGTCGACGGTCACCTTGAACTCGGTGGTCGGCCGGGGGAAGACCAGCCGGGCCTGGAAGTTGGCGAACGGGTCCTGCTGCCAATTGATGAAGTGCTGCGCGGGCTCCACCCGCAGCGAATAGGACACGATCTTGCTGCGGCAATGCGGCGCCGGCCGCAGTCGTACCACCTGCGGCCCCATGGTCACCGGCCGATCGTACTTGTAGTGCGTGACGTGGTTCAGGGCTGCATGGATGGACATAGCCATTCATCCTAGCAACAGGCAAGCCAGGCAGGGGCAGGGCGCGTGTCGCGACTGCGTGGCGCACGCGTGGCGTGTGTTGCAGTGCGGCACGGCACCGGGCGATGCCGTTCATAGGCCACAGCAGACCTCTCATCGGAGCGCGGCGGTTCGCACGTGGTGTCCAAGCCGCATCGTGTCACTTGCGTGAAGTAGTTGACACCCCCTTGCTTGTCGCCTCCTGTCGAGCTGCGTAGCATGTAACGAGATGAGACAACCCCTCGCGTCCCGTTCCGGTGCCGAGGCGCATGGGCCCGCGCCACTGAGCGTGTTCGATACTGCGTCGCAGGTCGAGCCGTCGCTCGACGGCGCGAACGAGCCGGCAGCCGCCATGGCGACTTTCGTCTACGCGCGCCTGCATGGCTTCACCGCCATGTGCCAGGCGCTCGACGCCGAGGACGCGGCCGGCTTCGTCACCGACCTGCGCCGGGTCCTGACCGAGGTGGTGACGCGGCTGGGGGGCGAACTGGCGCAGCGCCGGCCCGATTCCATCCTCGCCGTGTTCGGCAACGATCCGGCCGACAAGAAGCCCACCCATGCGCAGCGCGGCCTGCACGCCGCCATCCTGGCGGTGCACGAAACGGTGCAACTGGTGCAGGCTCGGGCCAGCCGTCCCCAGCTGGCGGGGGTGCCCCTGCCCACGCTGGCGGTCGGCGTGCACCTGGGGCCGGCCGAGGTCAGCAAGCGCGCCGGGCCCAGCGGCATGGTGCATGCGGCGGGCGAGGCGGTCGAAGTGGCGCGCCTGCTGGAAGTGACGGCCACCGACCTGGGCTGGAGTGTCGCCACGTCCGCCGGCACGCGCCTGGCCGCGGCCGGACGGGCCGAGGGCGGGCGCATCGGCTCGGTCGCGCTGCCGGACAACAGCTTCATCGACATCGTCGAAGTCACCGGCCTGGTGCAGCGCAAGGGCTCCAGCACCGACCCCTCGGTGTTCGAGAAACTGCGCGAGGCGCTGGTGGCCAACCAGCAGGCCCGCCGCCGCCCGGCCCCCATGCCGGCGCCGCAGCCGGTGGTGGCCGCGCCCACGCACTTCCTGATCGAGGGCTACCGGGTCATCCGCAAGATCGGCGAAGGGGGCATGGCTTCCATCTTCCTGTGCCAGCCCGCCGAGGGCGGCGCGCCGCAGGTGCTGAAGGTGATGCGCATGGACCGCGCCGGCGAGGCCGACGGCCTGCAACGCTTCATCCAGGAGTTCGCGCTGCTGGCCTCGGTGCAGCATCCCAACGTGGCGCGCATCTTCCGCCAGGACTTCTCCGTCGGCCATGCCTACATCGCCATGGAGTACTTCCCGCACGGCGACCTGCGCCAGCGCATGAAGGCCGGCCCGCTCGACCCGGACACGGCCTTGCGCTACCTCAAGGAGGCGGCGGCCGGGCTGGGCGCCATCCACGACGCCGGCATCGTCCACCGCGACCTCAAGCCCGACAACCTGATGCTGCGCCAGGACGGTTCCCTGGCGCTGACCGATTTCGGCGTGGCCAAGCAGGTGTCCATGAAGATCACCGACACCGGCGATGGCGACATCGTCGGCACGCCGTACTACCTGAGCCCGGAGCAGGCGCTCGGCCAGCCGGTGGACGCGCGCTGCGACATGTACAGCCTGGGCGTGCTCGCCCACGAACTGCTCACCGGCCGCAAGCCCTACCTGGCGGCCTCGGCGCGCGAGCTGCTGCAGATGCACATCAGCGCGCCGGTGCCGCTGCTGCCGGTCGACCATGTCCACCTGCAGCCGGTGCTGGAAGGCCTGATGGCCAAGGACCGCGAGCAGCGCTATCCGACCGCGCGCACCCTGCTGGACGACCTGGCCCGCATGGGACTGTAGCGATGTCGTCGGGGTTCCTTCCTCTCGCCTGCGGGGCGCATGCTTCCGGATGGCCCGTGACGGGCGCGCCCGGGTCGACGGTCGCGGGAAC
>JAEZKX010000221.1 GCA_023436025.1 Pseudomonadota bacterium
CTCGCCGCCCTGGCGCGCGGCGAGGTCGCCGGGCGGCGCACCCGCGCGGAGCGCACCGTCTTCAAGTCGGTGGGCCTGGCGCTCGAGGACCTCGCGGCCGCGATCCAGGTGTACGAACACGACCCGAAAGGAATTGCATGATCCAGCGCTTCGACGTCGGCGCCCGCCTCTCCGAGATGGCGGTGCACGGCGGCACCGTCTACCTTGCCGGCCAGGTGCCGGATGACGCTACCCAGGACATCGGCGGCCAGACCCGCCAGGTGCTGGCCATGGTCGACCGGTTGCTCGCGCGCGCCGGCACCGACAAGACGCGCATCCTGATGGCGCAGATCTTCCTGGCCGACCTGGCCGACTTCGACGGCATGAACGCCGCCTGGGACGCCTGGGTGCCCGCCGGCCACGCGCCGCCGCGCGCCACCGTGCAGGCGCGCCTCGCCCGGCCCGAGTGGCGCATCGAGATCGTGGTGACGGCCGCGGCGGCCGCGGCCTAGGACTTGCCGCCCGACGGCCGGCCCAGCGGCAAGGCCGGGTCGATGCGCCGCTTGTAGTGCGCGTAGTCGGGCGGCGGGTCGGACACGCCGGCCGGCCCCACTGTCTCGTCCAGCTCCGACTGGATGCTCACATGGCTGATCTTCTCGCCGGCGACGCGGCGCGCGCGCAGCTCCTCGGCGAACTTCAGCGCCGCGCTCAGGTGGCGCGATTCGAAGACGGCGTACTGCGCCTGCGGCGGCGCGGCCGCCTCGGTGCCATGCTGGAGCCAGAAGACGACGATCATGTCGGCAGGTGCAATCGCAAGAAGGAATGGGCCATGACGGTGGAACTCGCCAAGGATACGCGCAGGCAGGCGATCGCCTCGCTGGAGCGCTGGTTTGCCGCGAACATGGAGGAGCGCATCGGCAACGTCACGGCCGGCGCGCTGCTGGATTTCTTCGTGGAGGAAGTCGGCCCGGCCATCTACAACAAGGCAGTGCTGGATGTCCAGGAACGCCTGCAGGCCCGCCTGGCCGAGCTGGACCTGGAAGTCCACGCGGAGGAGTTCCAATTCTGGCGGCGCCACGACCGCACGAAGCGCTGACGTACGCGGCGGACGCAGCCCAGCCCGACGTCCGCCGCCTCCTACCCGCGGATGAGCCACCCGCCGGGCAGCCGCCGGCTGGCGCCGGGCTACCGTCGCCACATGGCCAACATGAACCTGCCGCGGGTGCTGCTGACGGTCGCCGGGCACCAGCTGAACGCGTACGTCGCCCGCACCGACGAGGAGCGCGCGCTGGGCCTGATGTACCGGCGCGAGATGCCGGATGACGAAGGCATGCTCTTCATGTGCGAGGAAGAGCGCGTGCAGAGCTTCTGGATGAAGGACACGCCACTGCCGCTGTCCATCGCCTTCCTCGAGGAGGACGGCACCATCCAGAAGATCGCGGACATGGAGCCCGAATCGCTCGAGGCGACAAGATCGGACCAGCCGGTGCGCTACGTGCTGGAAGCCAACCAGGGCTGGTTCCAGGAACGTGGCATCGTTTCGGGCGAACGCATCGAAGGCCCGCCCTTCCTCGCCGCCTGAGATGCTCCCGCGCCGCCGGTCCGGGCGGGTCGCGCCTTGGCGCGGGGGCGCCGCGCGAGCGAGCGCCAGCCGTTGCGGCTGCACGTGCCCGAGGCCTCGGGCCGGCCAGCTGTTCGTCGACTGAAGCGCGCAACCG
Organism: Pseudomonadota bacterium; assembly: GCA_023436025.1. GTDB lineage: Bacteria > Pseudomonadota > Gammaproteobacteria > Burkholderiales > Burkholderiaceae_C > Ramlibacter. The sequence continues at coordinate 1,698 of JAEZKX010000221.1, forward strand.
CAACCAGGTAGTCCGGCCCGGCGGCGGGCCGGCGCATCACGCGCTGCCCGCCCGGGCCAGTTCCGTCCTGGGCGCCAGCTCGGGCTTGCGCGCCAGCATGAACAGCAGCGATCCCGAACCCGCGATCAGCGCCAGCACCGTGAAGCCGATGCGGTAGTTGCCGTAGGCGTCGGCGAAGGCGCCGGCCAGCAGCGGTCCCGCCACCTGGCCCAGCGCCACCAGCACTGCCGACAGGCCCATGATCATGCCGATGGCGCGCAGCCCGAAATAGTCCGCCCGCATCGCCTGCATGAAGGGGCCGCGCAGGCCCCAGGCGACGCCGTGGAAGATGGCGAACAGGGCGAGCATGAAGGGGAAGACCGCGTAGGTCAGCAGCAGCAGGCCCACCATGTGCGCCAGCATGCAGCCGGCCGCCACGCGACGCTTGTTCCAGCGGTCGCCGACGGCCGCGCCGAGGAGCATGCCCGCGCCCTGCGCCGCGGTCATCATGGTGATGACCACCGAGGCCTGCGTCAGCGTGTAGCCCAGGCCCTCCTTGATGTGCGACACCGCGTGCACGTTGACCGAGGACACCACCAGCAGCGCGAAGCCGTGGCCCAGGCCCAGCAGCCAGAAGGCCGGCGTGCGCAACGCCTGCAGCGCCGAGAAGTCAGGACCCGGAGGGGGCGGCAGCGGGCTGCCGTCGGGGGACGCCGCGGTGGCGGCAGGCGGCTCGCCGTCCACCCATTCGCCGATCTCGGCGGGATTGCGCCGCACCATGCAGGCCAGCGGCCAGCCGATGGCCAGGGTGAGCACCGCCGAAACCGCGGCGACCAGGCTCGCCCCGAAGTTGCCCATGGCCCAGCCGATCACGGGCAGGGCCAGGCCGCCGCCGGCCATGCCCATGCTCATCACCGACAGCGCCCGTGCGCGCCGCTTCTCGAACCAGTGCATCACCGCGATCGACAATGGGAAGTAGCCCGAGAAGCTGGCGCCCACGGCGATGACCAGCATGGCGAGGTAGAAGCCGCCGACGGTGTCGATCTGGCTCAGGAGCAGGAAGCCCGCGGCCAGCGTCACCACGCCGGCCTGCACGATGAGCCGCGGGCCGAAGCGGTCGACCAGCCAGCCCAGGGCTGGACCGAGCAGCGCGCCTTCGATGGACTGCAGCGCCGCGCCGCCGGCCAGGGCGGTCTTGCTCCATCCGTGCTCCTCGGACAGCACGGCGACGTAGGCGCCGAAAGCCTGCAGCAGCAGCGCGGCGTGCAGGAAATACAGGCCCGCGCCCGCTGCCGCGATGCGCCAGCCGTAGAAGATCTTCGTGGGGGCGCGCGCAGCTTCGGACACCGCGCTATTCTGCCCGCGGCAGGCCCTCGCGCGCCGCGATGGCGGAGGACGCCGCCCGCGAGGGCGCGGCGTCAGCCCTCGTTGGCCGGCTTCGTCGTCTTGCGCTTCGCCGTGCTGGCCTTCTTCTTCTCGCTGGTGCTCGCCGTCTTCTTCTTGCCGTCACCCGCCTTGACGCCGGCCTTGGGCGCCTCGCCCGCCGGCGCGGTGCCCATGCCGGCCTGGGTGCCGCCGCCGGCGGTGCCCAGCGTGCTGTCGGCCGCCTTGGGCTGCTGGCCGGCCGGCACGGCCGACCCGCTGGTGACGATGCCCGCGCCGGTGGCGGTGGAGGCGCCGCCGCCCGTGGTGGCGGTATCGTGGCCGGTCTGGGCGATGGCGCCGCCGTACCCGAGGGCGAGCGCGGCGAGGATGGCGAGGAGGTGGTGGTTGGATGGCATCGCTGCTCCTGTGGCTGGGGCCAAGACTAGGGCCGGGCGGCCGGCCGGCCGGTCGGCCGCGCGCCAGCGCGTCTGTAGGACGGACGGGCGCGGGGTTCCGCCCGACTAGACTCCTGCGCACTTTCGACTCCGCGCAAGGAGCCCGGCATGCCCGTCAAGACCTTCACCTCCGGCCGCATCCGCCGTGCGGATTACGACCCGGCCACGCGCCAGCTCGATCTCCACTGGGACAACCAGTCCGTGCTGGCGTACAGGCACGTGCCGCAGGAGGTGTTCCGCCGCCTGTGCAGCGCGCCCAATCCGGCCACCTACTGGGAGGACCGCATCGCCGAGGAATACCCCAAGGGCACGCCGCGCAGCGGCCCGAAGGCGGCGGGCGGGCCGACCTTGAAGGACTTGTTCGGCGAGGATTGACCCGGGCGCTGGCCGGTGCGGGGCCGGCGGGCGCAAAGTCAGCGCGCTGCGAGGTTCGACAAGGCGAACACCACCAGCATCCCGGCCGCCGTCGCCATGGCGGCCGACTGCTGGTACTGGTGCTCCTGCGCCTGCGGCACCAGCTGGGTCACGGTGAGGTAGAACATGCCGCCGGCACCGGCGGCCAGCAGCAGGGCCAGCATCGGCGGCCGCAGGTCGCGCAGCAGGAACCAGCCCGCCAGCGCCGAGGCGAACAGGGCAAGGCCGATGAGGGAGGTCCATCCCAGGATGCGGCGCTTCACCTGGTCGCCGCCCTCTTCCTGCACCAGGTCGCCGATGCTCATGGCCTCGCTGACGTTGTCGATGCAGATCGCCAGCGCGACGATCAGGCCCAGCGAAGGCTCGGTGGCGGCGCTGACGCCGATGGTGAGGCCCTCGATCACTTCCTCCGCGCTGGTGCCGCCGGCCAGCACGGTCACCTCGTCGCCCAGCGGCCGCTCGCGCCGCCGCAGCCACAGGATGCGCGCATGTTGCGCGGCCTTCTGGCCCGCCGTGTGGCCGCGGTGGATCAGCAGGTCCAGGACGTAGACGGCGGCGAAGCCCAGGGCGAAGCCGCCGATGGCGATGGGCAGCGAGCCCTTCTCCAGCGCGCGCGGCAGCATCTCGAAGGCGAAAGCCCCCAGCAGCGCGCCGCCGGCGAAGCCCACCGCCAGCGACAGGCCCAAGGTGCCGGGCCGCAGCCACAGCGAGAGCAGCCCTCCCAGCGGCGAGGCCAGCCCACCGGCCGCGGCGATGGCGACCAGGGGGGCGGCGTCCATGGGGGGACGGCGTCGTCAGCGGGTGGCGGCGACGCGCCAGACGGTGTTGCCGACGTCGTCGGCCACCAGCAGCGCGCCCCTGGCGTCCAGCGCCACGCCTACCGGGCGGCCGTAGGCCTTGCCGTCCTTGTTGACGAATCCCCCCAGGAACTGCTGCGGCAGGCCTTGCGGCTTGCCGTCGGCAAACGGCACGAAGACCACGTTGTAGCCCACCGGCTCCTTGCGGTTCCACGAGCCGTGCTGGCCGATGAAGGCGCCGCTGGCGTAGTTGGCCGGCATGCGGCTGTCGGAGAACACCAGGCCCAGTGGCGCCACGTGCGAGCCCAGGCCGTAGTCGGGCGCGATGGCCTTGGCGACCATCTCGGGGTTGGCCGGCTGCACGCGCGCGTCGACGTTCTGGCCCCAGTAGCTCCAGGGCCAGCCGTAGAAGGCGCCTTCCTTCACCGAGGTCAGGTAGTCGGGCACCAGGTCGTCGCCCAGCTCGTCGCGCTCGTTGACCACGGTCCACAGCACCTTGGTCTGCGGCTCCCAGCCCATGCCGTTGGGGTTGCGCAGGCCGGTGGCGAACAGCCGCTTGCTGCCGCTGGCGCGGTCGACCTCCCAGATGGCGGCGCGTCCTTCCTCCGAGGCCATGCCGTTGTCGCCGATGTTGCTGTTGGAGCCCACCGTCGCGTAGAGCTTGCTGCCGGCGGCGCTGGCGATGATGTTCTTGGTCCAGTGGTGGTTGGCGCCGGCCGGCAGGTCGGTCAGCTTCACCGGCGTGGCGGTGATCGCGGTCTGCCCGGTCTCGTACGGCACTTTCACGATGGCGTCGGCGTTGGCGATGTACAGCTCGTTGCCCACCAGCGCCATGCCGAAGGGCGAGGTCAGCTTCTCCAGGAACACCGTCTTGGTCTCGGCGACGCCGTCGCCGTCGGCGTCGCGCAGCAGCGAGATGCGATCGGCGCTGGGCGCGGCGGCGCCGGCGCGCTTCATCACCGCGCCCTGCACCTTGCCGCGGATGCCTTCGGCATGCACATTGCGTGCGCCGTCCTGGGGCTTGGGCTTGTTGCTCTCGGCCACCAGCACGTCGCCGTTGGGCAGGGTGTAGACCCAGCGCGGATGCTGCAGGCCGTTGGCCAGCGCGGTGACGGTGAAGCCCTCCGGTGCGGTCGGCTTCACGCCTTGCGGCCAGCCTTGCGCGGGCGCGATGTTGAGCGTGGGCACCAGGCCGCTCTTCTTGGGCGGCGGCAGGTTCGGGTTGGGGCCGACGCCGGGTGGTGCGGGTTGGGCGACGGCGAGCACGGCCGATGCGGCGACGGCGAGGACGGCGATCTGGGCGACGGGTAGGCGGCGGAAGCGGGCAGTCATCCCGCGAGTGTGGTCGGGTAGGAGCGGGGAGGGCTGTAGGCGAAGGCCGCGTCCCTGTTCATCCCATCCAACCCGGCAACAGGCGCACCAGCGCGATTCCCGCGATGCCTTGCAGCGTCACGTAATGCCACATCACCGCGCTGTTGTCGAGCGTCGCGCGCGCATCGGGCCGCAGCCGTCCGGCGAAGGAGCGCGCGATCACGTAGCTGCCCATGACGAACAGGATGGCCGCATGGAAACCCTGCCACGCCAGCAGCGCACCGACCGTCGCGCTCCAGGCCTGCGCGGTGGGCGCCAGGCCGGCCTGCAGCTGCGACGCGAGGTCGACCACGAAGGCGCCGATCGAGCAGAGCATGGCCAGCGCCACCGTGACGCGCAACAGCCCCTGGCGCGGCGCCTTGAGCTGCTGCACCGCGAGCAGCATCGCCGCCGACCCCGCCAGCAGCAGCGCGGCCGACCAGCCGCCGTGCGCGGGCAGCTGCGCGCCGGGCGGGGGACACACGTCCAGTGCCATCGACACGTGGACGTGCGCAAAGGCCAGCGAGGCGAAGATGCTCGCGTCCACCGCCGCCAGCACGATCATGGCCCACCAGCTCGGCGACGCGCGGCCGACCGCCACGGTCGGCACCATCACGCGGTCGCCGATCTTCGCGGTCGGCGCGGGCGGCGGCCGGTCGAGCTGCCACAGCCAGGCCAGGATGGCGGCGATGGAGACCAGGCCGCAGGCGATGGCGCTGGCGTACCAGGCCACGGTGAGCAGCAGGAAGAAGCCGGCGGTGCCGGCGGCGGCAATCAGGGGCAGCCAGCCGTCGCCGGGGATGCGCATCAGGAAGCGCGGCTGTGCCTGCACCACGCTGGTCACGATGGTCTCGCGGCCGCCGAACACGGTGCCGGGCAGCCAGTGGCGGCCGGCCTCCACTTCCGCGGCCAGCGTCGGGCGCGTCCACAGCGGCTCGGCCGAGTCCACCTGCGGCGTGCTGCGCGCGGCGAACTCCTCCTGCGGCAGCCATTCCAGCGTGCCGGCATGCCACGGGTTGCCGTGGGCCTGCGCGCGCCGGCCCATGGTGCGCGCCAGGTCGAGCAGGCACAGCGCCACGCCGCCGGCGAAAACGTAGGCGCCCGCGGTGGAAAGCAGGTTCCACGCTGTCCAGCCCAGGCCGGCGTCGTAGGTGTACACGCGGCGCGGCATGCCCGCCAGGCCGGCGATGTGCATGGGGAAGAAGGCCAGGTTGAAGCCGGCGAACATCAGGCCGAAGCTCCAGCGCGCCACCCGTTCGGACATGCGGTGTCCGTTGAAGAAGGGAATCCAGTAGTAGATGCCCGCGAACAGCGGGAACACCATGCCGCCGATCAGCACGTAGTGCAGGTGGGCGACGACGAAATAGGTGTCGTGCACCTGCCAGTCGAAGGGCAGCACGGCCACCATCACGCCGGTGAGCCCGCCCAGCACGAAAATGAAGTGGAAGCCCAGCAGGAACAGCGTGGGCGCGTTCAGGCGGACGCGGCCCTTCCAGAAGGTGGCGATCCAGGCGAACACCTGCACCGCGCTGGGGATGGCCACGGCGAAGCTGGCCGCCGAGGTCAGGTACAGCGCCCACGGGCCGAGGCCGGCGCTGAACATGTGGTGCATCCACAGGGCGAAGCTGATCGCCCCCACCGCCGCCAGCGCCCACACCACGGCCATGCGGCCCACCAGCGGCGTCTGCGCCATGGCCGGCACCATCATCGACACCATGCCGGCGGCCGGCAGGAAGATGATGTAGACCTCGGGATGGCCGAAGAACCAGAACAGGTGCTGCCACAGGATGGGGTCGCCGCCGCGAGCCGGGATGAAGAAGGGCCAGTCGAGCGCGCGCTCCAGCTCCAGCAGGATGGTGCCGGCGATGATGGCGGGAAAGGCGAACACGATCATCAGCGCGGTCACCAGCATCGCCCAGGCGAACACCGGCATGCGCCGCAGCGTCATGCCCGGCGCGCGCGTGAACAGGATGCCGATGATCAGCTCGATGGCGCCGGCGATGGCCGAGATCTCGATGAAGCCGATGCCCAGCAGCCACCAGTCGGCGCCGATGCCGGGCGAATACTCCTTGCTGGTCAGCGGCGGGTACATGAACCAGCCGCCGTCGGGCGAGGCGCCGAAAAAGATGGTGCAGAAGAAGGCCAGGCCGCCGATCGCGTAGGCCCAGAAGGCATAGGCCGACAGGCGCGGGAACGGCAGGTCGCGCGCGCCCAGCATGTTGGGCAGCAGGTAGACAGCCACCGCTTCCACCACGGGCACTGCGAACAGGAACATCATCACCGTGCCGTGCATGGTGAAGAGCTGGTTGTACAGCGGCGCCTCGACCAGGCGGCTGTCCGGCAGCGCGAGCTGCGTGCGCATCACCAGCGCCAGGATGCCCGCGAGCACGAAGAACAGCAGCGCCGTGCCCAGGTAGAAGATGCCGATGTGGCTGTTGTTCACCGCGCTCGGGTAGCGCCAGCCGCGCGGCGGCGCCCAGGCGCGGCGCAGCGCCTCCAGTTCGCCGGGCGGGCGCGGCAGGCTGTTGGGCAGCTCGGTCATCGCAGCGATCCCAGCCAGTCGGCCATGGCGTCCAGCGTCGCCGCATCGAGTTGCGGCGACGAAGGCATGCGGGCGCCCGGCTTGGCCTGCTGCACATGCGCGATCCAGTGCGCGCGCGCGGCCGCGTCGTTGGGCAGGGTGCCGGCGCCCAGGTGCAGGCGGCTGCCCACGTGCGTGAGGTCCGGCCCCAGGCGGCTGTCGCCGGTGACCCCGCGCACCGTGTGGCAGGCGTCGCAGCGGCGCGCGAGAAAGGCCTCGCGCCCTGCCGCCTGGCGCGCAGTCGCGGGCGGCGTTGCCGGTCGTGCCTGCGCCGCCAGCCAGGCATCGAAATCCTCCCGCGGCGCGGCCACCACATGCAGCGCCATGCGCGCATGCTGCTCGCCGCAGAACTCCGCGCACTGGCCGCGGTAGGTGCCGGCGCGGTCTGCCGCCAGCAGCAGGTGCTGCAGCCGGCCCGGCACCATGTCGGTCTTGCCGCCGAGCTGCGGCACCCAGAAGCTGTGGATCACGTCTTCGCTCGACAGCGCGAGGTAGACCGGCCGGCCGACCGGGATGCGGATCTCGTTGGCGGTGCGGATGTCGGCGCCGGTGGCGGGGTCGCGGTAGCGCACCTCCCACCACCACATGCGCCCGTGCACGGAAATCACCAGCGCGTCGGCGGGCGGCACCGGCTTCCACGGCGGCGCATGGGCCAGGCTCCAGGCCAGCAGCGCGACCAGCACCACGCCCGGAAAGACGATGCCGCCGCCCAGCAGCCAGCGGCGCGTGTCCACCGCATCGGCGCGGCGCCGCAGCGAACGCGCCAGCAGCAGCATCACGCCGGCGAAGATCAGCGTGCCCCCGAGGATGAGCACCCAGCCGATGTCGGCGATGGCCTGCGCCTGCGGGCCCGCGGGGTGCAGCACGCCGCTCATGGCTGCGCCAGCAGCCAGGCGGCCATGTCGCGCGCGTCGGCGGGCGTGACGCCCATGCTTGGCATGGGCGTGCCGGGCACCAGCGACTGCGGCGCCACGATCCACTGCACCAGCACCTGCGGCTCGTTGGGCAGGCACCCGGCGATGTAGCTGCGCAGGCCGAAGTCCGCCAGCGGCTGCGCGACCGTGCCGCGCGAGGCCGGCACGCCCGCAATGGTGTGGCAGCTGCCGCACTGGTACTGCGCCAGCAGCAGGCGGCCGCGCGCGGCGGCGGCACCGGGCAGCGCGGGCGGGCCGGGCAGCAC
>JAEZKX010000439.1 GCA_023436025.1 Pseudomonadota bacterium
GCCCCAGGCCGCGCTGCGGATTGCGGCCGATCCAGGTTTCGGCGAGCCAGGCCACATGGCCGGCCACGCGCAGCGGCGCCGCGCTGCCGGGCACGACCGGCCAGGCGATGCCCTCGCCCAGCGCGCGTTCGAAGTGGCCCAGCAAGTGCAGCGTATAGTTACGCCCTTCCATCAGGGCCAGCGACAGCCGCTCACGGCCGGCGTTCCGCATGTCGGGCGAGTCGATGACGGCGGGAGACGGGGTCATGGGATGGGAGTGGCGGGCGTTGCGCAGCGGTGGGTACAAACCCCTATGCTGCCGGTCGCCGAGCGTCACGATGCTGTCAGGCTGCCTGGATCCGCATTCCTAGAATTTTTTCTCACTCTAACGCATCGGCGCGTGGCCTTTCGACCGCGGCCGGGGACATCAAATGCGCGGCTTACTCAAGCTCTCCAACGCCATCGACTGGCTCAACACCCAGATCGGCAAGTGGGTGATCTGGCTGATTCTCGCCTCCACGGTGATCAGTGGCATCAACGCCGTGGTGCGCAAGGTGTTCAACACCAGCTCCAATGCCTACCTCGAGGTGCAGTGGTACCTGTTCGCCGCCGCCTTCCTGCTGGCCGCCGGCTACACGCTGCTGCAGGGCGAGCACGTGAAGGTCGACGTGGTGTCCAGCCGCTTCTCCAAGCGCACGCAGATCTGGATCGACGTCTTCGGCTTCGCCTTCTTCCTGATGCCGATGTGCATCGTGATCCTCTACTACGCCTGGCCCTTCTTCCTGCAAGGCTTTCGCTCCGGCGAGATGTCCTACAACGCCGGCGGCCTGATCCGCTGGCCGGTCTACCTGCTGATCCCGGCAGGCTTCGCGCTGCTGATGCTGCAAGGCATCTCGGAGCTGATCAAGCGCCTCGCTTTCCTCCAGGGGCTCATCCCCGACCCGACGGTGAAGGTCGTCGCCAAGACCCCCGAGGAGGAGCTGGCCGAGGAGATCCGCCGGCAGGCCGAACGCGCGGACAAGGCCTGAGGCGGAAGCACGCACCATGACCCAGTTCATCGCCCAGAACCTCGCCCCCATCATGTTCGCGGGGCTGTTCGCCTTCCTGCTGCTCGGCTTCCCGGTGGCATTCAGCCTCGGCGCCTGCGGCCTGTTCTTCGGCTTCATCGGCATCGAGCTCGGCGTGCTGCCCACCTCGCTGCTGCAGGCATTGCCGCTGCGCATCTTCGGCATCATGCAGAACGAGACGCTGCTGGCCATCCCCTTCTTCACGCTGATGGGGCTGATCCTGGAGCGCAGCGGCATGGCCGAGGACCTGCTGGACACCATCGGCCAGCTGTTCGGCCCGGTGCGCGGCGGCCTGGCGCTGGCCGTCATCTTCGTCGGCGCCCTGCTGGCCGCCACCACCGGCGTGGTCGCCGCCTCGGTGATCTCCATGGGCCTGATCTCGCTGCCCATCATGCTGCGCTACGGCTACGACCGCCGCCTGGCTTCGGGCGTGATCGCCGCCTCGGGCACGCTGGCGCAGATCATCCCGCCGTCGCTGGTGCTGATCGTGCTGGCCGACCAGCTGGGGCGCAGCGTCGGCGACATGTACAAGGGCGCCTTCGTTCCCGGCTTCATCCTCACCGCCATGTACGCCGGCTGGGTGATCCTGTTGGCGATCTTCCAGCCGGCGCGGGTGCCGGCACTGCCGCCGGAAGCGCGCACCATCCGCGAGGACAACGGCGACAGCGGCCTGCCTTCGCTGATGGTCCTGACCGTCATCTCCACCACGCTGGCCGTGGTGCTGGGCAAGAACTGGCCGGCGGTGGTGAGCTGGTGGAAGGGCACGACCGTGACCACCACGCCGACCGACGAGACGGTCGTGGTGTCGATGTGCGCCGGCGTGCTGTTCGCCTTCATCGTCGCGGTCATCAACAAGGTCACCCGCCTGGGCTTGCTGTCGCGCATGGCCGAACGCATCACCTTCGTGCTGATCCCGCCGCTGCTGCTGATCTTCCTGGTGCTGGGCACCATCTTCCTGGGCGTCGCCACGCCCACCGAAGGCGGCGCGATGGGCGCCCTGGGCGCCATCGCGATGGCGGTGGCGCGCAGGCGCCTGAACATGACGCTGCTGAAGCAGGCGCTCAGCGCCACCACCAAGCTGTCGTCCTTCGTGCTGTTCATCCTGATCGGCGCCACCGTGTTCAGCCTCACCTTCCAGGGCGTCGACGGCCCGCTGTGGGTGGAACACCTGCTGACCTCGCTGCCAGGCGGCCAGCTGGGCTTCCTGGTCTTCGTCAACATCCTGATCTTCATCCTGGCGTTCTTCCTCGATTTCTTCGAGCTGTCCTTCATCGTGGTGCCGCTGCTGGCGCCGGTGGCCGACAAGCTGGGCATCGACCTGGTGTGGTTCGGCGTGCTGCTGGCGGTCAACATGCAGACCTCGTTCATGCACCCGCCCTTCGGCTTCGCGCTGTTCTTCCTGCGCAGCGTGGCGCCCGACAAGGCCTACATCGACCGCGTGACGCGGCGCGAGATCGCGCCCGTCACCACCGGCCAGATCTACTGGGGCGCCGTGCCCTTCGTGGTGATCCAGATCATCATGGTGGGCCTCATCATCGCCTTCCCCGGCATCGTCGCCCACGACAAGCGAGAGGTGATCGACCTCGACAAGGTGAAGATCGAGATCCCGGTCGACCCCGGCTTCGGCGCGCCGCCGCTGCCGGGCATGGAAGGTTCGGGGCTCGAGGCGCCGGGTGCCGCCGACAAGGCGGCCGAGGAAGAACAGAAGCGCCTGGACGAGCTGTTCAACAAGAAATAGGCGCTGGCTTCGGCGGGAACGCCCGCCGCAGCCCCTTCCTATAATCCGCCGCGATGCCCTTCCTTCGCCGCCAGCGCCCGCTCGTTGCATGGCTCGCCGTGGTGGCGATCCTGCTGGGCCAGTGGCTGGCGCACGGTGCCGCGCAGGCGGGCGCCACCGCCTGGGTCGAGGTCTGCAGCGGCCACACGGTCCAGTGGGTGCCGGCCGATCCCAAGGGCTTGGGCGACGACGCCGGACCACTGGTGGCGCACTGCCCCGGCTGCGTCGGCCACGCGCCGGTGCTGGCGCCGCCGCCGGCGCACCGCCTGGTCGTCCCGGCCCTGGCCGGCGCCACGCAAGCCCCTGCCCTCTTCTTCTCCGGTCCACGCGGCCAGCACGCCTGGCGCGCCGCGCAGCAGCGCGCGCCCCCCACCCTCTCCTGACGTAGCGCGCCGGACGCCACTTGCGGCGGCCCCTGGGCCGCGGCAGTGCGCGGCTTCCTCGTTCGTCGACGGCTCCCGTTCCCGGCGCCCCGGGCCCGACGCCCCGCGGCAGAGCGCTGCACCGCTGCAGCGCGGCCGCCCTGTTTTCGAACCGTGTTTCCAAGGAGATCCCCATGCAACGCATCGCTGCCTGCGCCGCCCTCGCAGCCCTTCTCGCCGCCGGTGCGGCCCACGCCCAGGTCAGCGTCAAGGACGCCTGGGTGCGCGCCACCGTGCCGCAGCAGAAGGCCACCGGCGCCTTCATGCGCATCGAGTCCGCGCAGGACCGCAAGCTGGTGTCCGCGCGCTCGCCGCTGACACCCACCGTCGAAGTGCACGAGATGAGCATGCGCGACAACGTCATGCGCATGCGCGAGGTGCCCGCCATCGACGTGCCGGCCGGCAAGCCGCTGGAGCTGCGGCCGGGCGGCTACCACATCATGCTGCGCGACCTGACGCAGCAGGTAAAGGAAGGCGAGGTGGTGCCGCTGACGCTGGTGTTCGAAGGCCCCGGCGGCCAGCGCGAGAACGTCGAGGTGCGCGCCACGGTCAAGGGACTGCAGCACGCCGCGCCTGCCGCGCACGGCGGACACGGCGGGCACAAGCCCTGAGACGCGTGGGCCGGAGGCTGGCGCAGAAATCCGGGGTGCCGCCCTACTCGACCCGCGTGAACTCGCGCCGCACCTGTTGGCGGTCGCCCATGTCGAAGTGCCACCACTCGTTGGAGATGCCCTGGAAGCCGCTGGCCAGCAGCACGCCGCGCAGCAGCTCGCGGTGTTGCACCTGGCGCGGCGACAGCGCGCCCGAAGCGAGGTGCTGCGCCTCCAGCCGCGGATGCGACAGCGGCACCATGGCGTCGTAGCCGGTGCCCATGTCGAGTTCGTGGCCCGCCGCATCGATGAGGGTCACGTCCAGGGCCATGCCGAAGGAGTGGATGGAGCCGATGGCCGGATCGGCCACGTACTGGCGCAGTTCCGTGCCGTCGAGGAAGTCCCACAGCTCCACCTGCACGCGGTGCGGCCGCACGGCGTCCAGCACCAGCAGGCGATGCCCCGGCGCAGCGGCGGCCAGCCGCGCCGCCGCCTGTTGCAGCCCCTCGGCGGCCAGGCGGTGCAGCCAGGCGCAGTCGAGGCTACCGTAGAGGTCACGGCCGACGAAGTTGCGCGCACTGGCATAGCGCAGGTCGACGGCGACCTCGGGCAGCGCGGCCAGCGGGCGGAAATCGGGATGGGAGGCGATGTCTTCGCAGCGCATCCACCATTGTGCGCGCCGCTCAGGCCAGCCGGCGGAACCAAAGGGTGGAAAGCAATGCCGACGCCAGGGCCAGCAGCGCGGCTGCGGCGGCGAACAGGGCCGTGACCTCGGTCTCGCGGGTCTGCACCTGCAACTGCGTGCCGAGGTTCTGGTAGACGCTGCGCAGCTTCTCCGCGGTGCCGGCATGGTGGTACTCGCCGCCGGTCATGCGGGCCACCTCGCGCAGGGTGGGCTCGTCGAGCTGCAGGTAGATCGACATGGACTCGCCCATGGAGGCCGCGCCATCCGGCGAGCCGAGCCCGACGACGTGGACCCGCACGCCACGGTCGGCCGCCATCCTGGCGGCCTCCAGCGTGTCGATGCCGGTGGTGCGGCGGCCGTCGGTCAGCAGGATGATGGCGGCCGACGTGTGCGAACCCGGCTCGACCGGCGTGAACGGCCGGGGCTGCGGCCGCGCCTGCTCGTCGAGGCTGCGCCCGCGGGGCTTGCCATTGCTGGAGCCCCCGCCGTAGCCACCGTAGCCTCCGCTGCCGCCGAAGGTCATTTCGCCGACGTCGATGCCATCGTCCGGAAACAGCTCGGCCAGCGACATCACGATGGCGTTGCCGACCGCGGTGGCGCGCTGCATCTGGATGGCGTCGATGGCGGCGACCAGCGCCGGCCGGTCGAGCGTGGCGCGCTGCGCCACCTGGGTGCTGCCGGCGAAGGTGACGAGGCCGACCTCGATGTCGCGGGGCAGCTCGCGCAGGAAGGCCTTGGCGGCCTCCTGCGCGGCCACCATGCGGTTGGGAACGACGTCGGTGACGCGCATGCTCAGCGACACATCCATGGCCAGCATGATGGTGGCGCGGGCCCAGGGCAGCGACACCCGCGCCACCGGCCGGGCCGCGGCCACGGCCAGCAGTGAACAGGCGAGCAGCAACAGCACCGGCGGGACGTGGCGGCGCCAGTTGCGCCCGGCCGCGGCCATCCGCGCCACGCCCAGGCTGCTGAACACGAGGGCTTCCCGCTTGCGCCGGCGCAGCAGCCACACATAGGCGGCCGGCAGGAGCAGGAGCGCCGCAAGCAGCCACAGGAACTCGGGCCAGAGGAAGAACATGGTCGGCGCCTCCGAGCATCTATCGTGCCCGGGAAGGCGCCCGCACGCAACGGCGCGCGCCTGCGCGTCCGTGCCCCGAGGGGGCCCGGCTCAGGCCCGGCAGCGCCCCAGCACGTAGCGGGTCATGGCCAGCGCCAGTTCGTGTTCGCCGAGGAAGACGCGGCCGGACAGCTCCTCTTCGAGGCGCCTCGCCTCCTCCTCGTTGTGCGAGCGCACCACGATCTCGATGCCGGGGTTCAGCAGCTTGGCATTGGCCGCCATCTGGCGCACGCCCAGCGTGTCGGCCGTGGCGATCACCAGCATGCGGGCGCGCGCCACGTGGGCCTGCACCAGCGTCTCGGGCGTGCTGGCGTCGCCGAACACCGCGGCGATGCCGCGCGCGCGCAGCTTCTCCACCACCTCGCGGTTCTGCTCCGCCACCACGAAGGGCACGCCGTCGGCCAGCAGCGCCTCGGCCAGACGCCGGCCCACCCGGCCATAGCCCACCAGCACCACCTGCTGCGACAGGTACTTGGGGTCGGTGGAGCGCGGCAGCTCGGCCAGCGGGTCGTCACGCGCGGCCAGGTCGCGCGCCAGCTGCGAACGCGCCAGCAGCCAGCGCTGCAGCGGGTCGATGCACTTGAACACCAGCGGGTTCAGCGCGATGGAGATCAGCGCGCCGGCCACCACCAGACTGCCGGCCTCCGGCGGCATGACGCCCAGCGAGCCGCCCAGCGCCACCAGGATGAAGGAGAACTCGCCGATCTGCGCCAGGCTGGCCGAGACGGTCAGGGCGGTGTGCAGCGGGTAGCGCAGCAAGAGCACCAGCAGCGCGGCGGCGAGCGACTTGCCGAACACGATGATGCCGACCACGGCCATCACGCGCAGCGGCTGGTCGACCAGGATGCGCGGGTCGAACAGCATGCCGACCGAGACGAAGAACAGCACGGCGAAGGCGTCGCGCAACGGCAGCGTCTCTTCCGCCGCCCGGTGGCTGTACTGCGACTCGCGCAGCACCATGCCGGCGAAGAAGGCGCCGAGGGCGAACGACACGCCGAAGATCATGGTGGCGCCGTAGGCGATGCTCACCGCCGCCGCCACCACGCACAGGGTGAACAGCTCGCGCGAGCCGACCCGCTGCACCTGCCACAGCAGCCAGGGGAACAGCCGGCGGCCCACCACCAGCATCAGCGCCACGAACAGGCTGACCTGCAGCAGCGTGGTGCCCACGCTCTTCCACAGCACCGCCGACGACGCCGGCGCGGTGCCCGCCATCACCCCCGCCAGCGGCGGCAGCAGCACCAGCACCATGACCATCGCCAGGTCTTCCACCACCAGCCAGCCCACCGCGATGCGGCCGTTGAAGGAGTCGAGCACACCCAGGCTTTCCAACGCCCGCAGCAGCACCACCGTGCTGGCCACCGACAGCGAGATGCCGAAGACCAGCGCCGCCGGCAGGCTCCAGCCCCACAGGTGGGCGGCCGCCATCCCCATCGCCGTGGCGGCGGCCATCTGCACGATGGCGCCGGGTATGGCGATCTTGCGCACCGCCAGCAGGTCGCCCAGCGAGAAATGCAGTCCCACGCCGAACATCAGCAGCATCACGCCGATCTCGGCCAGCTGAGAGGCGAGGTTGGTGTCGGCGACGAAACCGGGCGTGAAGGGCCCGATGACGATGCCGGCGAGGAGGTAGCCCACCAGAGCCGGCAGGTGCAGGCGCGCGGCGACGAAGCCGAGCACCAGCGCCAGCCCCAGGCCCGCGGCGATGGTGGTGATGAGCGGGATGTTGTGGTCCATTGTGCGGACCACTCTACACCACGGATGCGCGACTATCGGGGGTGTCGCACGACCCGCACGACATACCAGGCGGCGATGGCGGCGAAGACCACGGTGGAAGCGGGATTGAGCCAGTCCGCCAGCTTCTCGTACTGGCTTTCCAGCAGGTAGCCGGCCAGCGTGAGCAGCCCCGACCAGATGGCGGAGCCCAGCAGGGTCCACAGCAGGAAGGCGCCCGGGTTCAGGTGGGCCAGGCCCGCCGGCAGGGCGACGATGGTGCGCACGGCCGGCACCAGGCGGCCGCCCACCAGCAGCAGCGCGCCATGGCGCTCGAACAGGGCGCGGCCGCGGTCGATCTCCTCGGGCGTGATCGCCACCCAGCGGCCGTGGCGGCGCGCCAGCGCCTTCAGGCGTTCCAGTCCCAGCTTGCGGCCGGCCCAGTACCAGGGCAGCGCCCCCAGCACCGAGCCGATGGCGCCGGCGGCCACCACGCCGGACGGATCGAGCTGGCCGCGCGCCGCCAGGAAGCCGGCGAAGGGCATGATCAGCTCCGAGGGCAGCGGCGGGAACACGTTCTCGGCGAACATGAGCAGTGCGATGCCCAGGTAGCCGGCGCCCTCGATCACGGAAATCACCCAGTCGGCCATGGGGTGGGACCGTACATGAAAAAGCCGCCCCCGGGGGGCGGCTTTCGCGCGGTGCGCGCCGGCCCTGCCCGTTGCGCGGACAGGCCGGCGGCGCGGCCGATTACAGCTTCACCGAGGTCAGGTAGGAGTCGTAGCGGAACTCCGACACGCGGCTCCACAGCACCTGGTCGCGCTGGAAGGCGCGCATGTCCTGGTGGATCTTCTTGAACTCGGGCGACTTGGCCTCGTGCTCGGCGAAGACTTCCATCGACGCCTTGAAGCCCGCGTCCATGACTTCCTTGGAGAAGGGCTTGAGCTGCGTCTTGGCGGCCACCAGGCGCTTCAGGGCGATCGGGTTCAGCGCCGCGTACTTGGCTTCCATGTCGCGCGCGGCCACCTTGGTGGCGGCGTCGACGATGGCCTTGTTCTCCGCCGACAGGGCGTCGTAGGCCTTGTTGTTGACGAAGAACTCGAGTTCGGCGCCGCCTTCCCACCAGCCGGGGTAGTAGTAGAACGGGGCGACCTTGTTGAAGCCCAGCTTCTCGTCGTCGTAGGGGCCGACGAACTCGGTGGCGTCCAGCGTGCCCTTCTCGAGCGCCTGGTACACCTCGCCGGCGGGCATGTTCTGCGCCACCACGCCCAGCTTGGCCATGGCCTCACCGAACAGGCCGCCGCCCAGGCGCATCTTCAGGCCCTTGAGGTCGGCGGCCGTCTTGATCTCCTTGCGGTACCAGCCGCCCATCTGGGTGCCGGTGTTGCCCGCGCTGTAGCTCTTCATGTTGTACTTGGCATAGAACGCGTCCATCAGCTTGCGGCCGTTGCCGTGCTCCATCCAGGCGTCCATCTGGCGCGCGGTCAGGCCGAAGGGCACGGCGCAGCCGAAGGCGAAGATGGCGTCCTTGCCGGTGAAGTAGTAGGGCGCAGTCTGCGCCATCTCGATGGTGCCGTTCTGGATGGCGTCGATCACGCCGAAGGCCGGCATCAGCTCGCCGGCGGCGTGGATCGACACCTCGAACTTGCCGCCCGACAGGGCCTTGACGGTGCGCGAGAAGGTCTCGGCGCTACCGAAGATGGTGTCCAGCGACTTGGGGAAGCTGGAGGCGAGGCGCCAGCGGACGGTGGCTTGCGCATGCACGGCGGGCGCGATGCCCGTGGCCAGCACGCCGGCGATGCCGGCGCGCTTGATGATCGAACGGCGGTCCATGTGAGGAGTACTCCTGGTTGTCTCTCCGGGCGGAAGCACCCGTTTTGGGATCATGCCCCACGGCAGGGCTGCAAGCTTGCACCATGCTGGCATGCCCAACCGTGGAAATAGAGAATTTTGGTTTTCGGAAGTTCCGGGGTGACCCGAAAGACTGCGGGTTACCCAGCTTGCGCGCACCAAGAAGATTCGCTAGTTCCGGCAGGCCGGTGCGGCGGCGCGCAGCCTCACAGGCGCTGGCTTTGCATGAAGCGGTCGAAGGTGGCCTCGGTGAAGCGGAACCACACGTTCTGGTCGGCGCGGAAGCGCGCGTAGTCGGCGTAGATCTTGCGCCAGGCCGGATTGCGCGCCGAGAGGTCCGCATAGATGGCGCGGGCGACGCGGAAGGCCGCCGTCATCATGTCGCCGGGGAAGGGCCGCAAGCGCGCGCCCGCGGCCACCAGCTGCTTCAGCGCCACCGGATTGCGGGCGTCGTAGCGCGCCTGCATGTCGACATGGGTGTAGCCCGAGGCCGCCGCCAGGATGGCCTTGTACTCCGCCGACAGGGCCTCGTAGGCGCGCAGGTTGACGAAGAAGTCCACCTGCAGGCCGCCCTCCCACCAGCCGGGGTAGTAGTAGTAGGGCGCCACCTTCTGCAGCCCCAGCTTCCAGTCGTCGTAGGGCCCCACCCATTCGGCCGCATCGATCCTTCCCTGCTGCAAGGCCGCGTGGATGTCGCCGCCCGGCAGGTTGTAGGGCACGCATCCCAGGGGTTCGACGATGCGCGCTGCAAAGCCGGCGATGCGCATGCGCAGGCCCTTGACGTCGGCGGCCGAGCGGATCTCGCGGCGGAACCAGCCGCCCATCTGCGCGCCGGTGTTGCCGCCGGGGAAGCTGGTGAAGCCGTAGCCGGCATAGAACTCGCGCATCAGCTGCAGGCCGTTGCCCTGGAACATCCAGGCGCTCATCTGCCGGCTGGTCAGGCCGAACGGAATGGCCGCGCCGATGGCGAAGGCCTCGTCCTTGTCGACGAAGTAGTAGGGCGCGGTGTGGCAGGCCTCGACTTGGCCCTGCTGCACGCCGTCGACCACGCCAAAGGCCGGCATCAGCTCTCCCGGCGCATGCACCGAGATCTGGAAGCGGCCGCCCGACATCGCGCGGACCTGCTGCGCGAACACCTCCGCGGCGCCGTGGATGGTGTCGAGCGAGCGCGGAAAGCTGGAGGCCAGGCGCCAGCGCACCACCGGCTGGGCGTGGACGGCGGGGGCGCTGCCCGCCGCCAGCACGGCGGCGATGCCCGATCGGCGCAATGCGTGGCGGCGGTTCATCAGGCGCGAGGTTACACCGGCCCCACGGGCCCGCCGCGCCAAGGCCCGCGGCGCCGCGCGCCGCTCAGAGCTTTTGCGACTGCATGAAGCGGTCGAAGCCGCCTTCGGTGATCTGGAACCAGAGGTTCTGGTCAGCGCGGAACTTCGCGAAGTCGCCGTAGATGGTCTTCCAGTCGGGGTTCCTGCCGTTCAATTCGTCGTACACGGCCATCGACTGCTTGAAGGCCTCGGACAGGATCTGGTTGGAGAAGGGGCGCAGCTTGGTGCCGGCGCCCACCAGTTGCCGCAGGGCGCCGGGGTTTCGGGCGTCGTAGCGGGCCTGCATCACGGTGTGGGCCTCGTGCGCGGCGGCCTCGACGATGGCCTTGTTCTCCGCCGACAGGCCGGCGAAGGCCTTGTCGTTGATGAAGAAGTCCAGCTCGGGCCCGCCCTCCCACCAGCCGGGGAAGTAGTAGTAGGGCGCGACCTTGTTGAAGCCCAGCTTCAGGTCGTCGTAGGGACCCACCCACTCGGCGGCGTCGATGGTGCCCTTTTCCAGCGCCTGGTAGATCTCGCCGCCGGGGATGTTCTGCGGCACGCCGCCCATGCGTTCGAGCACGCGGCCGGCGAAGCCGCCGATGCGCATCTTCAGGCCCTTCACGTCGGCCGGGGTCCTGATCTCCTTGCGGTACCAGCCGCCCATCTGCGCCCCGGTGTTGCCGCCGATGAAGTTGACGATGTTGTACTTGGCGTAGAAGTCGCGCATGAGCTTCATGCCGTTGCCTTCCAGCATCCACGCCGTCATCTGCCGGCTGTTCAGGCCGAAGGGAATGGCGCAGCCGAGCGCGAAGCATTCGTTCTTGCCGAAGAAGTAGTAGGGCGCGGTGTGCGCCGCCTCCACCGTCCCCTGCTGCACGCCGTCGACCACGCCGAAGGGCGGCATCAGCTCGCCGGCGGCGTGGACCGAGACCTCGAACCTGCCGCCCGACATCGCCTTGATCTTGCTGGAGAACACATCGGCGGCGCCGAAGATGGTGTCCAGCGACCGGGGAAAGCTGGACACCAGGCGCCAGCGGACGGCGGGCTGCGCATGCACGGCCGGCGCCAGGCCGGTGGCCAGCACACCGGCGATGCCGGCGCGGCGCAAGACTGAGCGACGATCCATGCGACGGCTCCTCCTCGGGTTCGGAAAGGCGCGGGGCGCATGAACACTTTCGTGCTCACCCTTCCGGTCCGGATTCTGGAGAAACCGTCTACTTTGGTATTCAGGGGTTTTCCCTGACCGGTCGACCGGCCAGGCTGGCGGCGGGCACCCGCTGCGCGCCCGCCGGCGCAGCCCCGTCTCTCCGCCGCCCAGGCGCCTAGCGAACGACCTTCAGGCCAGGCGCCGGCCGCGCCACCAGCGCGCCGAAGCGCTGCTGGATGGACGCCTCGATGCCGGCGGCATCCAGGCCCTGCAGCGCCAGCAGCTTGGCGGGGTCGCCGTGCGGCGCGAACTCGTCGCGCAGGCCCAGTTGCAGCACCGGCTTGGTCACGCCGGCGGCCTGCAGCCCCTCGAGCACCGCGCTGCCGGCGCCGCCCATCACCGCGCCCTCTTCCACCGTCACCAGCGCATCGTGGCTCTGGGCCAGCGACAGCAGCAGCTCGGTGTCCAGCGGCTTGACCCAGCGCATGTTGGCGACCGTCAGGTCCAGCCGTTCGGCCGCCTGCAGCGCGGGATACAGCAGGGTGCCGAAAGCCAGCACCGCGATGCGCTGCCCTTGCCGGCGCAGCTCGCCCTTGCCGAAGGGCAGCGGCTCCAGCCCCGGCTCCACCGCCACGCCGGCGCCGGCGCCGCGCGGGTAGCGCACCGCCACCGGATGGTCCTGGTGGTAGGCGGTGGTCAGCAGCTTGCGGCACTCGTTCTCGTCGGCCGGGCAGGCGATGCTCACCTGCGGTATGCAGCGCAGGTAGGGGATGTCGTAGGCGCCGGCATGCGTGGGGCCGTCGGCGCCGACCAGGCCGGCGCGGTCGAGCGCGAACACCACCGGCAGGTTCTGCAGCGCCACGTCGTGGATCAACTGGTCGTAGGCCCGCTGCAGGAAGGTGGAATAGATGGCCACCACCGGCTTGAGCCCTTCGCAGGCCAGGCCGGCGGCGAAGGTGACCGCATGCTGTTCGGCGATGCCGACGTCGTGGTAGCGGTCCGGGAAGCGCTGGTGGAATTCGACCAAGCCCGAACCCTCGCGCATGGCCGGCGTGATGCCAACCAGGCGCGGGTCCTGCTCGGCCATGTCGCACAGCCACTGCCCGAACACCTGGGTGAAGGTGGGCTTGGGCGGCGTGGCCGGCTTCACCAGGCCCACCGCGGGATCGAACTTGCCGGGGCCGTGGTAGGCCACCGGGTCGGCCTCGGCCAGCTTGTAGCCCTGCCCCTTCTTGGTCACCACGTGCAGGAACTGCGGGCCCTTCAGGTGCCGGATGTTCTCCAGCGTGGGAACCAGCGAGTCGAGGTCGTGGCCGTCGATGGGGCCGATGTAGTTGAAGCCGAACTTCTCGAACAGCGTGGCCGGCACCACCAGGCCCTTGGCCTGCTCCTCGAAGCGCTTGGCCAGCTCGAACAGCGGTGGCGCCACCCGCAGCACGTTCTTGCCCAGCTGCTTGGTGGCGGCGTAGAAGCGCCCGCTCATCAGCTGTGCCAGGTAGCGGTTCAGGGCGCCCACCGGCGGGCTGATCGACATGTCGTTGTCGTTCAGGATCACCAGCAGGTCGGTCTCGGCGACGCCCGCGTTGTTGAGGGCTTCGAAGGCCATGCCGGCGCTCATGGCGCCGTCGCCGATGACGGCGATGGCGCGGCGCTGCTCGCCCTTCTGCCGCGCCGCCATCGCCATGCCCAGCGCCGCGGAGATGCTGGTGGACGAGTGGGCGGTGCCGAAGGCGTCGTAGGGGCTCTCGCTGCGCTGCGGGAAGCCGGCCAGGCCGCCGAGCTGGCGCAGCGAAGCCATGCGGTCACGCCGCCCGGTCAGGATCTTGTGCGGATAGGTCTGGTGCCCCACGTCCCAGACGATGCGGTCGTGAGGCGTGTCGAACACGTAGTGCAGCGCGATGGTGAGCTCCACCGTGCCCAGGTTGGAGCTGAGGTGGCCGCCGGTGCGCGCGACGGACTCCAGCAGGTAGCCGCGCAGTTCCGCCGCCAGCGCGCCCAGTTGCGCGCGCGGCAGGCGCCGCAGGTCGGCCGGGTCGTTGATCGTTTCGAGCAGGTTGGCCATGGGTCCTTCAGTTGTCGCGGTGCACGACCATCTCGGCGATGGCCAGCAAGGCACGAGTATCGGCCAGCCCCGTGGTGGCCAGGGCGGCACGGGCCTGGTCCAGCAACTCGGCGGCGTGGGCGCGGGCCCGCTCCAGGCCCAGCAGCGAGACATAGGTCGGCTTGTCCTGCGCCGCGTCCTTGCCGGCGGTCTTGCCCAGCGTGGCCGAATCCGCGGTGACGTCGAGGATGTCGTCCACCACCTGGAAGGCCAGGCCCAGGGCGCTGCCGTACGCGGCCAGGCCGCGCTCGGCGGCAGCGTCGGGCGCGCCGCAGGCGGCGCCCATCACCACGCTGGCCTGCAGCAAGGCGCCGGTCTTCAGGCGGTGCATGCGGCGCAGCTCGTCCTCGGTGAGCGACTTGCCCACGGCGGCCAGGTCGATGGCCTGGCCGCCGGCCATGCCGCCATGGCCGGCCGCGCCCGCCAGCAGGCGGCACAGGCGGGCCTGCACGGCGTCGGGAATGCCGGCATCGTCGGGCGCGAGCAGCTCGAAGGCCAGCGCCTGCAGGGCATCGCCCGCCAGCAGCGCCGTGGCTTCGCCGTAGGCGACGTGCACCGTCGGCTTGCCGCGCCGCAGGACGTCGTTGTCCATGCAGGGCATGTCGTCGTGCACCAGCGAATACGCGTGGATCAGCTCCACCGCGCATGCAGCGCGCATGGCCGCACCGCGGTGGCCGCCCACCGCCTCGCAGGCGCCCAGCACCAGCAGCGGCCGCAGCCGCTTGCCGCCGTCGAGCACCGCGTAGCGCATGGCAGCGCCCAGCCCCGCGGGCGCGTCCTGCGGCACCCAGGCCGACAGGGCCTCTTCCACCTGCCGCAGTCGTTCGGTCGACCAGTCCTTCAGGTGGAAGTTCACTCTGCGGCCCAGGGCTTGAGCACGCCCGCGTCGAGCACCTTGATCTGCTCTTCGACGGCCTGCAGCTTGTCGCGGCAGAACTTCAGCAGCTCGGCGCCACGCTTGTAGCCCGCCAGCAGTTGTTCGAGCGGCAGTTGGCCGGACTCGATCTGGCCGGTGAGCCGCTCGAGCTCTTCCATGGCCGCTTCGTAGCTGACCGGGGGTTCGAATTGCGCCTTGGACATGAAATCTCGTTTGTTCAGCACTGGATTTTAGTTGCGGCCGCCCCAAGTGGGAGCGGGGGTTAGAATCCCCCTCCCCTGTCGCGCTCCCAAGCGCGGCCCTGCCCCTTCATAGGGGGAGTCTCTAGGTCAGGTGAAATGTCTGATTTAAGTCTTCAGTTACAGCAGGCCGCAAGCCAACTTCCCGTTTCCAGTTACTTCGACCAGGCGCTGTTCACGCGCGAGATGGAGCGCATCTTCGAGTCCGGGCCCCGCTACCTGGGGCACGGCCTGGCAGTTCCCGAAATCGGTGACTACTACGCCCTGCCGCAGGAAGGCGAGGGGCGCGCGCTGCTGCGCACGCCCGATGGCATCGAGACGATTTCCAATGTCTGCCGCCACCGCCAGGCGGTCATGCTGCGCGGCCGCGGCTCGCTGCAGGGCGCCTCCGCGCCCGGCGGCAACATCGTGTGCCCGCTGCACCGCTGGACCTACAGCGCGGGCCAGGGCGCGCGCGCGGGCACGCTGCTGGGCGCGCCGCATTTCGCCAGCGATCCCTGCCTGAACCTTCGCAACTACCCGGTGCAGGAGTGGAACGGCCTGGTGTTCGAGGCCAATGGCTTCGACGTGCAGCGCGCGCTGGCCAGGCTCGGCCCCAAGGCCGACCTCGACTTCTCGGGCTATGTGCTCGACCGGGTGGTCATGCACGAGGTGGACTACAACTGGAAGACCTTCATCGAGGTCTACCTCGAGGACTACCACGTCGGCCCCTTCCACCCCGGCCTGGGCAACTTCGTCACCTGCGAGGACCTGCGCTGGGAATGGGGACCCGACTACTCGGTGCAAACCGTGGGCGTGGCCGGCAAGCTGGGCAAGCCCGGCTCCGAGATCTACCGCAAGTGGCACGACGAGGTGCTGCGCTACGGCGAAGGCCGCGCACCCAAGAATGGCGCCATCTGGCTCACGCTGTACCCCAACATCATGGTGGAGTGGTACCCCAACGTGCTGGTGGTGTCGACGCTGCATCCGCGCGGCCCGCAGAAGACGCTCAACGTGGTGGAGTTCTTCTACCCCGAGGAGATCGCGGCCTTCGAGCGTGACTTCGTCGAGGCCCAGCAGGCCGCCTACATGGAGACCTGCGTCGAGGACGACGAGATCGCCGAGCGCATGGACCTCGGCCGCAAGGCCCTGATGGAGCGCGGAGACAACGAGGTCGGCCCGTACCAGAGCCCGATGGAAGACGGCATGCAGCACTTCCACGAGTGGTACCGCGGCAAGCTGGGCGAGCACGTCCCGACCCGCTGACGACGCGACCGCGCCGCCGCCATGCAGGCCCTCTGGATGGTGGCGGCGTCGCTGCTGTTCGCCACCATGGCGGTGTGCGTCAAGTTCGCCTCCGCCGCCTTCACCGCCTCCGAGCTCGTGTTCTACCGCGGGCTGGTGGGCATGCTCGTCATGGCGCTGTGGGCGCGGGCGCGCCGCGAATCGCTGGCCACCGCCCACATCGGCATGCACGCCTGGCGCAGCCTGGTGGGCGTGCTCTCCCTGGGCGCCTGGTTCTATGCCATCGCCTGGCTGCCGCTGGGCACCGCCATGACGCTCAACTACATGAGCAGCGTGTGGGTGGCCGCCTTCCTGGTGGGCGGCGCCCTCCTCGCCTGGAACCCGCGCAGCGGCGCGCCGCCACGGCAGGGTGCGCTGGTTCTCACGGTGCTGGCAGGCTTCGCCGGCGTCATCCTCATGCTGCGCCCCAGCGTGGGCGAGCGCCAGATGTTCGCCGCGGTGGTGGGCCTGCTGTCCGGGATGCTGGCCGCCTTCGCCTACCTGCAGGTGACGGCGCTGGCGCGCATCGGCGAGCCGGACGCGCGCACCGTCTTCTATTTCTCCACCGGGTCGGCCCTGGCGGGCGGCGTCGGCATGCTGGCCACCGGCGTCTCGCCCTGGGACTGGAACCAGGCGCTGTGGCTGGTGCCGGTCGGCCTGCTGGCCTCGCTGGCCCAGCTGTGCATGACGCGCGCCTACAGCCGCGGCGCCACCCTGGTGGTGGCCAACCTGCAGTACACCGGCATCGTCTTCGGTGCGCTCTACGGCATCCTGCTGTTCGGCGACACCCTGCCCGCCTCGGGCTGGCTCGGCATGGCCGTGATCATCGCCAGCGGGATCGCGGCGACGGTGCTGCAAACCCGGATGCGGGGCTAGGCACCGGAAGACACCGCCGGCCTTCCAAGCGCATAGACTTGCATCCACGCTCCTCGTCTTCAGCCCCTCGCCCGTAGGCCTGCCCATGTACCCTCTGCTCATCACCCCCGACCAGCTGCGCGCCCTGCAGGACGCCCGGGCCCGCCTGATGGTGTTCGACTGCACCTTCGACCTGATGGATCCGGCGAGCGGCCACAGGCAGTACCTGGAAGCACACATCCCCGGCGCCGTGTATGCGGATCTCGACCACGCGCTGAGCGACCAGGGCCAGCCCGACGCCAACGGGCAGCTGCAGCCGCACGCCGATGCGGCCTCCGGCGGCCGCCATCCGCTGCCCAGCCGCGAGAAGTTCGCCATGTGGTTGTCCTCGGTCGGCTTCGCCAACGACATGCAGGCGGTGGTCTACGACCGCAACGGATCCAACTACTGCGGCCGGCTCTGGTGGATGCTCAAGTGGGCCGGCCACGAGGCGGTGGCGGTCCTCGACGGCGGCCTGCAGGCCTGGCAGGCCGCCGGCGGCGCGGTGCGCGGCGGGACGGAACCGGCGCATTTCCAGACCAACTTCGAGCTGGGCGAGCCGCTGCGCCGGCTGGCGACCACGGCCGATGTCGAACGCGGCCTCGGCGGCGCGCAGACGCTGGTGGATGCGCGCGCCCCGGCGCGCTACCGCGGCGAAGTGGAACCGCTGGACCCCGTGGCGGGTCACATTCCCGGCGCGCTCAACCGCCCCTTCGGCCTGAACCTGGGACCCGATGGCCGCTTCAAGCCGCCGGCGCAGCTGCGCACGGAGTTCGAGCAGCTGCTGGCCGGGCACGACCCAGCGACGGTGGTGCACCACTGCGGCAGCGGCGTCAGCGCCGTGCCCAACGTGATCGCGATGGAGCTGGCCGGGTATGCGCCGGGCCTGCGCCAACTGCCTGGCCTGCGACTTGTTGCCCAGCGTGCGGAGCGCCGCCGCCGGCGGGCCGACCCAGGTCAGGCCGGCATCCTCCACGGCC
>JAEZKX010000076.1 GCA_023436025.1 Pseudomonadota bacterium
GTACCGGGCCGCAGCGACAGCACCAGGCCCGGTTGCGCCTGCGCCGCCAGCCAGGCCTGCAGCGGCTGCACCGGCAGCACGGCCGGCACGCGGTTGCGTCCGCACTGCTCGCAGGCGGCGACGGCGATGCCCTGCCAGTGGGCCTGCTTCTTCTGCGCGCGTTCGCCCGCCAGCCGCAGCACGCTGCGCTCGGCCAGAAGCGGCTGGATGGAGGCGGCGCCGAGTTCGGCCGCCTTCTCTACCAGCCAGTCCATGCGCTCGTTGGCCGGCATGCCGATGGCCAGGTGCACCGCCACCGCGGCTTCGCGCTCGACCGGGTCGTGGCCTTCCACCGTGACCTCGACCTCGCTGCGGCCCATGCGCGCGATGCGGGCGCTGTACTCGCCGCCGCGGCCATCGAACAGGGTGATGGTGTCGCCCGGCTGCAGGCGCAGCACCTGCACGTGGCGGGCCGCGCCCGGCGGCAGCGCGCGCTGCTGCCCCGGGTGCAGGGCTTCGGGGCAGTGGATGCGCGGCACTACAGGCGGCCGAAGGCGTAGCCCGACACCGCGTCGCTGCCTTCGAGCTCGTCGATCAGGCGCGCCAGCGGCGCGAGTTCGCGGTAGCGGGAGGCGGTGGCGCGGATGTAGGCGATGAAGCGCGGTGCATCGGCCAGGTAGCGCGGCTTGCCGTCGCGCAGCGTCAGGCGGGCGAAGATGCCGGCCACCTTCAGGTGGCGCTGCAGCCCCATCCACTCCACCGCGCGGTAGAACTCGCCGAAATCCGGGTCCACCGGCAGCCCGGCCTTCTGCGCCTTCTGCCAGTAGCGCACCGTGATGTCCAGCACGAACTCCTCGTCCCAGCTGAGGAAGGCATCGCGCATCAGGCAGGCGATGTCATAGGTGATCGGTCCGTACACCGCGTCCTGGAAGTCCAGCACACCCAGGCGCGGCTCCGCCGGATCGCGCGGGATCATCAGGTTGCGCGGCATGAAGTCGCGGTG
The DNA here is from genome assembly GCA_023436025.1 of Pseudomonadota bacterium. GTDB lineage: Bacteria > Pseudomonadota > Gammaproteobacteria > Burkholderiales > Burkholderiaceae_C > Ramlibacter. Next base: position 983 of record JAEZKX010000076.1, read on the forward strand.
CACGAAGACCGCCGGCGCGGCCAGGTTGCGCTCGACGATGAGTGCGAACTGGGCGTCGAGCGTGGCACGCTGCTGCGCCGTCAGCGCCAGCTGGCGGTGCCGCGCCAGGTACCAGTCGGGGAACAGCGCCAGCTCGCGCTGCAGCAGCGCGGCGTCGTAGGCGGGCAGCACGCCGGGGCGGGAGGCGCGCTGCCAGGCGATCAGGGCGTCGACGGCGCGCAGGTAGAGGCCCTGGCTGGCCGCGGGATCCTGCGGCTGCACCACCTCGATCATGGTCCGGGTGCCCAGGTCGTCCAGCAGCATGAAGCCCAGCGGCGCGTCCCAGTCCAGCACGCGCGGCACGTGCAGGCCGGCTTCGGCCATCAGGGCCGCCACCTGCACGAAGGGCGCGCAGTTCTCGCGTTCGGGCGGCGCGTCCATGACGATGAAACTGGCGCCGCCAGCGCCGTCCACGCGCAGGTAGCGGCGGAAGCTGGCGTCGGCCGAGGCCGGCCGGATGGTTTCCGGTTGCAACCCGTGCCTGGGCGCGATGGCGGCCAGCCAGCCGTGGAAGGCGCCCTCGCGTTGGGGATCGGACCAGGTGACCGGGGGCGTTGGCACGGAATGGCTCATGGATAATCGATTCTACAAATGAGAATCAAGGTGTCCCTCGCGCGCTTCGCCCTGAGTCCCGTGGCCCTGGTCGTGGCTTCCCTGCTGCCCGCAGTGGCCCAGGCCCAGGCTTCGGTGCCGGCCCAGGCGCCGGCCGACGATCCGTCGCCGCTTCTCAAGCCCAGCCCGCTGCTGCGCGAGGAGATTCCCGCGGCCACCCGCGGTCAGCTGCCCACGTTCATCGAGGGCGATCGCATCCGCGGCCGCACCGACTTCGAGACCATCGTCGAGGGCGACGCGATGCTGCGCCGCGGCGACACGGTCATCCGCGCCGACAAGCTCGAATACAACACGCCCAGCGACCTGGCGCGCGCCACCGGCAACGTGCGCATCAACAAGGAAGGCAACCTGTACGAAGGCCAGTTGCTGGAGCTCGAGGTCGACGCCTTCCAGGGCTTCTTCAACGAGCCGCGCTACCGCTTCCTGCGCAACGACGCCTACGGCGAGGCCGACCGCATCGATTTCCTGGACGACAAGCGCTCCATCGCCCGCAACGCCACCTACACCACCTGCCAGCGCCGCCCCGGGCCGAGCTGGATGCCCGACTGGATCCTGCGCGCCAGCACCATCCGCCTGGACCAGGAGGAGGAGACGGGCTACGCCAGTGGCGCGGTGCTGGATTTCTTCAACGTGCCCATCCTGCCGGTGCCGGGCATGAGCTTCCCGCTGTCGGACAAGCGCAAGTCCGGGCTGTTGCCGCCCACCATCGGCATCGACAGCGTGAGCGGGGTGGAACTGACGCTGCCCTACTACTGGAACATCGCGCCCAACCGCGACGCCACCCTGTATCCGACGCTGATGAGCAAGCGCGGCGTCGACCTGGCCGGCGAGTTCCGCTACCTCGAGCCCAGCTACAACGGCACACTGCGCGCCAACGTGCTGCCGGAGGACCGCCTGCGCGAGCGCACCCGCTGGGGTTACTCCGCGCAACACCTGCAGAGCTTCACCCCGGGCGGCAGCTGGGGCAACGGCGGGTTGAACCTGAACATCAACCGCGTGAGCGACAACGATTACTGGCGCGACTTCTCGCGCAACAGCGCGTCGCTCACCCAGCGCCTGCTGGCGGGCGATGGCCAGCTGCACTGGGGCGTGGGCAACCTGTCCCTGCTCGCCCGCGCGCAGAAGTGGCAGGTCCTGCAGGACCCGGACGACCCCATCCTGCCGCCCTACGACCGGGCGCCGCAGCTGCAGGCCACCTATGCGCGCAGCCAGCTGCCCGCCGGCTTCGAAGCCACGGTGCAGAGCGACTTCTCGCATTTCACGCGCTCGCTCGATCCGTTCGCGCGGGCCCGTTTCGCCGGGTCGCCGGAGATCAACCAGCCCAATGGCAACCGCAGCTACGTGTACGCGCACCTGAGCCGGCCGTGGCAGGCGCCCGGCTGGTTCTTCGTTCCCAAGGTGCTGCTGCATTCCAGCTACTACGACCTGGAAAGCACGGCGACCACCGGCGCGCGCACCGAGACCCGCACGGTGCCCACCCTGAGCCTGGACGGCGGCCTGGTGTTCGAGCGGGACACCAGCTTCTTCGGCCGCAAGTTCCTGCAGACCCTGGAGCCGCGCGCCTTCTACGTCAACACGCCCTACCGCAACCAGAGCGCGCTGCCGAACTACGACACCGGCCTCAACGACTTCAACTTCGCCACCATCTTCACCGAGAACGAGTTCGGCGGCAACGACCGCATCTCGGACACGCACACGCTGACGCTGGGCACCACCACTCGCCTGATCGACCCCGACACCGGTGCCGAGGCGGCCAAGTTCGGGGTGGCACAGCGCCTGCGCTTTCGCGACCAGGAGGTCACGCTGCCGGGCGGCACGCCGGTGAGCGAGCGCCTGTCGGACCTGCTGTTCGGCGCCTCGGTCAACCTGTTCCCCCACTGGAACGCCGACACCACCCTGCAGTACAACCCCAAGACCAACCGCTCGATCCGCTCCACCGTCGGTGCGCGCTGGTCGCCGCGTCCTTACCGGGTGGTGAGCGCGGCCTACCGCTTCCAGCGCAACAACAGCGAGCAGATCGATGTCGGTTGGCAGTGGCCGCTGAACGACCTGTGGGGCCAGCGGGACGACGTCACCACGCCCGGCATGGGCCTGGGCGAAGGCCGCTGGTACAGCGTGGGCCGCCTCAACCTGAGCCTGCGTGACAAGCGCCTGGTGGATGCCGTGGTCGGCCTGGAGTACGACGCCGGCTGCTGGCTCGGCCGCGTGGTGGTCGAGCGCCTGCAGGCGGGCACCACCAGCTCGAACAAGCGCATCCTGTTCCAGCTGGAGTTCGTCGGCTTTACCCGGCTGGGCTCGAATGCGCTGCAGACGCTGAAGGAAAATATCCCGCGCTACCAGTACCTGCGCGAGACCGTGCTGCCGCCCAGTCGGTTCAGCAATTACGACTAGACTCCCATTCGCATGATGAAGATCCGTCACCTGGCCTTCGGGCTCGCCTGCGCGGGCGCCGCCTCCCTGCTCGTGCCGGCTGCGGCCCAGAGCCTGCGGGCGACTCCGCAGTTCGGCGCCCGTCCCGCGGCCACGGGTCCCCAAGCGGCCGACTTCATCGTGGCCGTGGTCAATTCCGAGCCGATCACCAACAACGAGGTGCGCTCGCGCATGGTGCGCTTCGAGCAGCAGCTCGCGCAGCAGGGCTCGCCGCTGCCGCCGCGCGCGCAGCTGGCGCGCGAGGTGCTCGAGCGCCTGATCGCCGAGAAGGCGCAGCTGCAGGTCGCACGCGAAAGCGGCGTGCGCGTCGACGATGCGTTGGTCGACCAGGCCGAGCTGAACATCGCGCGCCAGAACGGGCTCGATGTCCCCGAGTTGCGCCGCCGCCTGCAGGCCGACGGCATTCCGTTCATGCAGTTCCGCGAGGACCTGCGCAACCAGGTGATGCTGCAGCGCCTGCGCGACCGCGAACTCGAGTCGCGCGCCCGCGTCACCGAGGCCGACATCGATACCTTCCTGCGCGAGCAGCAGGCCGGCACGGCCACCCCCGCCATCGAGCTGAACCTGGCGCACATCCTGGTGGCGGTGCCCGAGAACGCCACGCCGGCGCAGCTGGCGCCGCTGCAGGCTCGCGCCCAGGCGCTGCTGCAGCGCGCCCGCGCCGGCGAGGATTTCGCCAAATTGGCGCGCGAGAACTCGCAGGCGCCCGGCGCCGCCTCCAACAGCGGCGTGATCGGCATGCGCCCGCTGGACCGCCTGCCGCCGCTGTTCGTGGAGGCCACCCGCAGCCTGCCCGAGGGCGGCATCCCCGATGTCGTGCGTTCGGCCGCCGGCTTCCACATCATCAAGGTACTGGGCAAGCGCGAGTCGGCCAAGCCCGGCATCACCGTGACGCAAAGCCGCGCCCGCCACATCCTGCTGCGCCCGGCCGACAACCTCACCGAGGCGCAGGCGCGCCAGCGCCTGGCGGAGTTCAAGCGGCAGGTGCAGTCCGGCCAAGCCGACTTCGCCGCGCTCGCGCGCGATCATTCGCAGGACGCCAGCGCGCGCAACGGCGGCGACCTCGGCTGGACCGCCCCCGGCATGTTCGTGCCCGAGTTCGAGGAAGCGCTGGACGCGCTCTCGCCGGGCGAGGTGTCCGACCCGGTGGTCACCCGCTTCGGCGTCCACCTGATCCAGCTGCAGGAGCGCCGCCAGAACACGCTGAGCCAGCGGGAGCAGCGCGAAGTCGCGCGCAACCTGCTGCGCGAGCGCAAGCTCGACGAAGCCTACCTGGCCTGGGCGCAGGAGGTCCGCGGCCGCGCCTACGTCGAGTACCGCGAGCCGCCGCAATAAGCAGGCTCGGATTCCCATTTCCCCGACTTTCCGGACGGTCCCGCGATGAAGCACCAGGCGCGCAAGCGCTTCGGCCAGCACTTCCTGGCGGATGCCGCCATCATCGATGCCATCGTGCGCGAGATCGATCCGCGTCCGGGCGATCCGATGGTGGAGATCGGCCCCGGCCTGGCGGCGCTCACCCAGCCGCTGGTGGAGCGCGTCGGCCGCCTGACGGTGGTGGAACTCGATCGCGACCTCGCCGTGCGGCTGCGCAAGCATCCGCAGCTGGACGTGGTGGAAAGCGACGTGCTGAAGGTCGACTTCGGTGCACTGGCGCGCGAGCGCGGGGTCGAGCGGCTGCGCGTGGTCGGCAACCTGCCCTACAACATCTCCAGTCCCATCCTGTTCCACCTGTTGCAGCACGTGGCCCACGTGCGCGACCAGCACTTCATGCTGCAGAAGGAGGTGGTCGATCGCATGGTGGCCGCGCCTTCCACCGCCGATTACGGGCGGCTGTCGGTGATGCTGCAGTGGCGCTATGCGATGGAGGACGTGCTGTTCGTGCCGCCTTCCTCCTTCGATCCGCCGCCCCAGGTCGACAGCGCGGTGGTGCGCATGGTGCCCCACGCGCAGCCGGCCGCGGTCGACGAGGCGCTGCTGTCGGAACTGGTGCAGGTGGCGTTCTCGCAGCGGCGCAAGATCCTGCGCAACACGCTGGGAAAGTGGCTGGAGCACAAGGGATTCGCCGGCGACTTCGACGTGCAGCGGCGGGCGGAGGAGGTGCCCGTCGCCGAGTATGTGGCGCTGGCGCAGGCCTTGGGCCGGGGATGAACCCGTGCGCCGCGCGCCCCCGCGCCCGGGGACGCGCAAGCCCGCGCAAGGGCGGTTGCGCGTTGCGCGCACGCCATGAAAAAAGCCCCGCATGGCGGGGCTTTTTCGAGAGAGCGGGCGCTGCTGCTCAGCGCGGCATTACGCCGCGGCCAGCCAGTACCCCGCGTTGAACGGGCTGCTCATGCGCAGCGCCAGCGGCGACACGTCCAGGATCTTGTCCGTCGGCATCTTCTCTCCTTCGGGGGTGGCGACCGGCGCTTGCACGGGTTCGCCCTGGGCCTCGTTCGCCCGTTCCGCTTGGCCTTGTTGCGCGGAACGGGCTACCGAAAAGAATAGAAACAGCGGAACGGTACTTTCCTGTCCGCCCAGAAGTCAGCGGTGTCGCGGAAGATGTCCAGGAGCTGCTCGCGCGCTTCCTTGTCGAACTTGCCGTTGGCCGGGATGTGCTCCAGCACCACGATGAAGCCGGGCTGCGGGCCCGACTTGTGCAAGGGGTCGGTCATGCAGTCATACAGCGCATCGAAGTTCTTGCCGAAGTGCGCCGGGAAGGTGAACTGCGCCGCGATCATGTCCAGCACGTCCTGCTTGCTCTGGGCCGTGGCCAGGTTGGCATACAGGAAATGGTGGCCCAGGGCCGTGGCAGTCTCCTGCAGGTCCGACACCCGGAAGGCCCGGATCGACTGCACGATGTTGCTGCGTACGCCCTTGAGGGGCGTCTCGGAAATCTCTTTACGAAGTGGTGTGTCCATCTCCGCGTCTTTCTCTAAGGTCAAAAACACGTCCCGTTCTTTCATGTGCTGGTCCGGGGTTCAATCAACGATCTTGCGAAAACTGGCGTAATGGTCGGCGGTGTACCAGCAGGCATGCGGCTTGCGGGCAGGGCCCCCGCACACGATGCGCCGGGCTCCCCGGTTCCGCGCTCCGGGCGTCCGTACGGTGTACTCGCGGTAGTAGCCGCGCTTCTCGATCGGGAGCAGCCGCTCCCGGTTGCCGAACACCGTGCCGTCCTTGTCATACGGGAACGGTCCGCCCCGGCGGATCAGTTCGTAGGTTTCCCGACCCTGCCGGGGCAGCTCCGCGAGACGCACGGTAGCCGAGGCGGCAGGCGGCCCGTCGTGCAGGCCCCGGGCTTGCGCCAGGGGGGCCCCGGTCATCGAAACCGTCAGAAATGCGCTAGTAAGCGCAAACTTGATGGCTTCGAGCCAACGCATCAACGGACCTTCTCAGGAGATCTTCAAGGGAACGCCACCCGGCCCCTGGGGGCCGGAACTACGCGGTACCAGCCCACCGGCCGGAACTGCCTGCTCCGGGTAAACCCGGAACTTCCAAGCCGGCTAGTGTGACCGAAGTGTCATCTGAATGCAAGCCGCTGCCCAATTTTTGGGCAGGAGAGAAGGCCATTCCGGTGCGTTTGACTTTCTGATAAGTTAGTGCCAGCTGTTCGTGTGGGCCTTATCGGCCCGCGTTGGCATCTGCAACCGTCAGGGCGGTCATGTTGACGATGCGGCGCACGGTGGTGCTTGCCGTCAGGATGTGGACCGGCTTGGCCGCACCCAGCAGCACCGGCCCGACCGCGATGTTCCCGCCCGCCGCCGTCTTGAGCAGGTTGTAGGAAATATTCGCGGCATCGATGTTGGGCAGCACCAGCAGGTTGGCGTCGCCCGACAGCGCGCCGTGCGGCATGATCAGGTCGCGCTGGCGGCCGTCGAGCGCGACGTCGCCGTGCATCTCGCCGTCCACCTCCAGCCACGGCGCGGTGGTCCGCAGCAGCTCCAGGGTCTGGCGCATCTTCAGGGCGCTGGGCTGGTTGCTGCTGCCGAAGTTCGAGTGGCTCAGCAAGGCGGCCTTGGGCTTGAGGCCGAAGCGCATCATCTCCTCGGCCGCCATCACCGTGATCTCGGCCAGCTGTTCGGCCGTGGGGTCGTAGTTGACGTGGGTGTCGACCAGGAAGACCTGCCGGTTCGGCAGCATCAGCCCGTTCATGCAGGCGTAGACATTGCAGCCGGGCCGCTTGCCGATGACCTGGTCGATGTAGTTCAGGTGCAGCGCCGTGATGCCCCAGGTGCCGCAGATCATGCCGTCGACATAGTCCTTGTGCAGCAGCATGGCGCCGATCAGCGTCAGGCGCCGGCGCATCTCGATCTTGGCCATCTGCGCCGTGATGCCCTTGCGGTCGGTCATCCGGTGGTAGGTCTGCCAGAAGTCGCGGTAGCGCTCGTCGAAGTCGGTGTTGACGATGTCGTAGTCGCGGCCTTCCTGCAGGCGCAGGCCGAACTTCTCGATGCGCTGGGCGATCACCGGCGGCCGGCCGATCAGCGTGGGTCGTGCCAGCCCTTCGTCGATGACGATCTGGGCGGCGCGCAGCACGCGCTCCTCTTCGCCCTCGCAGTACACGATCTTCTTGCGCGGCGCAGCCTTGGCCATCGTGAAGATCGGCTTCATGGTGGTGCCCGATGCGTAGACGAAGCTCTGCAGCTTCTCGCGGTAGGCGTCCATGTCCTGGATGGGCCGCAGCGCCACGCCGCTGTCGGCCGCCGCCTTGGCCACCGCCGGCGCGATCTTGATCATCAGCCGCGGATCGAAGGGCTTGGGGATCAGGTACTCGGGACCGAAGGACAGCTGCTGGCCCGCATAGGCGGCGGCCACTACCTCGCTCTGCTCGGCCTGGGCCAGCTCGGCGATCGCATGCACCGCCGCGATCTCCATCTCCATCGTGATCGTGGTCGCGCCCGAGTCGAGCGCGCCGCGGAAGATGTAGGGGAAGCACAGGACGTTGTTGACCTGGTTCGGGAAGTCGGTGCGGCCGGTGGCGATGATGCAGTCCGGGCGGGCGGCCTTGGCCTCCTCCGGATTGATCTCCGGGTTGGGATTGGCCAGCGCCAGGATCAGCGGCGAGGCGGCCATCTTGCGCACCATTTCGGGCTTGAGCACGCCGCCGGCCGACAGGCCGAGGAACACGTCGGCATCCGCGATCACCTCGCCGAGCGTGCGCGCCGGGGTGTCCTGCGCGAACTGCTCCTTGTCCGGGTCCATCAGCTCCTTGCGGCCCTTGTAGACGACGCCGGCCAGGTCGGTCACGTAGATGTTCTCGCGCGGCAGGCCCAGCTTGAGCAGCAGGCCGAGGCAGGCCAGCGCGGCGGCGCCGGCGCCCGAGGTCACCAGCTTGACCTGGGTGATGTCCTTGCCCACCACCTTCAGGCCGTTGATGATGGCCGCGCCCACCACGATGGCCGTGCCGTGCTGGTCGTCGTGGAAGACCGGGATCTTCATGCGCTCGCGCAGCTTGCGCTCCACGTAGAAGCAGTCCGGCGCCTTGATGTCCTCGAGGTTGATGCCGCCGAAGGTGGGCTCCAGCGCCGCGATCACGTCGACCAGCTTGTCCAGGTCGTTCTTCTCGGCGATCTCGATGTCGAAGACGTCGATGCCGGCGAACTTCTTGAACAGCACGCCCTTGCCCTCCATCACCGGCTTGGCCGCCAGCGGGCCGATGTCGCCCAGGCCCAGCACGGCGGTGCCGTTGGTGATGACCGCCACCAGGTTGCCCCGGCTGGTGTAGCGGAAGGCGGCGTTCGGGTCCTTGACGATCTCCTCGCAGGGCGCCGCGACGCCCGGCGAATAGGCCAGCGCCAGGTCGTACTGGTTCACCAGCTGCTTGGTCGCCGCGATGGCGATCTTTCCGGGCGTGGGGTTCTCGTGGTACTTGAGGGCGGATTCGCGCAACAGCTCGCGCTTGTCGGGAGTGCCGGGTGGGGCGATGGGCATGGGGTTCCAGTCTCCTGGGCGTTCCACCGAACGTGGCGCCGCTCGTTCTACGGGCAAAGGGGCTGAGATTGTAGACCTCGGGTGGGTAAACCCTAGTCGGGATCTATGCGGATGCACGCGCCAGCGCGCCGTGCAGATCGGCGCCGGCGGAGCCCAGGTCGACAGGTGGGCCGGGGGCGCCCGCCGCGGCCGCATCGAGGAGGTCCTCCAGAGCCGCAGCGCGGGCCGACAGGTCGCGAAAGCCGAACGTCCCCGCCGCCCCCGCAAGCTTGTGGGCCAGCCGGCGCAGCCCCTCGGCGGCCGCGCCGTCCGCGGGGTCACGCGTCAGGCGGGCCATCCAGGTTTCCAGCTCTTCCATGCGCGTGCCAAGCGTGGCCTGGAAATCCAGCTTCTGCGCGGCGATGAAGGCGTCGAGTTCGGCGCGGTCCATCGGTGCAGTCTGCCACGGCCGCGCAAGATGGTGCATGCTTCGGGGCGTGAAGAACTTCCTGCAGAACTATTACGGCCTGTCCGAGCGGGGCGAGGAAGAGCTGGGCCGCAGCAGCACGACGCTGCCTGCGCGGGCGCTGGAACTGCTCGTCCGGCTCGATGCCGCCCTCACGCTGGCCCAGGTGCGCGCGCACATGCAGGACGTGTCCGACCAGGAATTCGAACAGGCCTTCGACCTGCTGCGCCACACCCGCCTGATCGAGCCGGTGGTGGTCGACACCTTCACCCTGGGCATGGAAGCCGAGCTCAGCGCACTGCGCGGCCAGGCGGGTGGCAGCGACGCCGATGCCGGCGTGCGCTCGCAGCAGCGCAGCGGCAACAACGTGCGCATTGCCC
>JAEZKX010000090.1 GCA_023436025.1 Pseudomonadota bacterium
TGCTGGGACAACGCTGCGATGGAGAGCTTCTTCTCTACCTTGAAGACGGAGAGAACCTCGAAGAGCAACTACAGCACCCGTGATCACGCACGCGCGGACGTGTTCGACTACATCGAGCGGTTCTACAACCCTCGGCGGCGTCACTCCACGCTGCATTACCTCAGTCCGATACGATTCGAGGAGCTACACGCCGCGGCTTTGTAGCAATCGGAAGTGTCCGGGAAATCGGGGGCAGCCCAAATGTTCAGCTCGGTGATGTCGATGAAGGGGTCTGCCAGCGTCTCCTCCAGCACGTTGGAGCCGCAGAAACGAACGCTCTGGTGGTCGCAGCGGAGTGCGTACCAATCTCATGGCAAATAGCCCGCAACCCTTGCTGCCCACGTAAGCGCCCCTCCGCCAGCCACGACCGCCGCGAAGCATGCAGCACCTTTGCAGGCGGGGCCCAGCTCCCTAAGGATGTCGGGTATTCGCTCGATGAAAATTGCCGCCAGCAGCCATCCCGGCCCGTGCTTGGCCAGGTGCTTTGCGGTGTCCGACAAGGATGACTTTGTTGACGGCTTCATGGCTCGCTCCGAACGCATAGCCATAACTGTACGGCCTGTGTTTCGTCGGCCATACCAGGCGCTCCTGTCTATGTCCCTGAATCGGCCGCCAGGTACGCGTAAATCAGGCGGGCTGCGCAAGCCAGTGCAGCCCTTCTGAACCGTCTTGCACAAAACCGATGTCTAAATCTGCATTGGCGTCCGACGAAGAGTGGGGTGCGAAATCCCATGGGTTGCAGGGTGTTGTACACACCGGCTGCGGTTGGCAGAGTTTTGCCACCTGGGTAGAACGGGATGTCGTCGTTCTTGTCGTAGAAGCCCTCCTTCTTGACGTTCTCGTCAGGGATCTTGGCTTGGTTCTTCGCCAGGCTGTCGCGGATGTTGTTCTGGCCCAGCTTGGCCCCGTTCTCCTGGCTGGGCTCGTTCTCCTGGTTGACGAACCTCGCTAACCATCGGCTGGTACGGCTGGAAGGGGGCAGGTCACCACCTGAGGCGGTGGCCCGGACCTGAGCGGCCATGACCGTCGCGATTCGCCCTCACGCCACCACCCGCCCCCTCACCATCCGCACGCTCAGCGCCACCGCGACCGCGAAATACGCCATGCCCCCCGGCACCCACATCAGCAGCCCCGCCAGCTGCTGGTCGGCCAGGGGGTCGAGGCCCCAGGCGCGCGCACCCGGCGACTGCACGGTGTAAAGCACGCGGCCGGTCAGCGTGAGCAGCGCGCCCAGCAGGCCGGTGTGGGCCATCGTCGCCAGCGTGGCCAGCAGGGCGGCCAGGGGGCGCAGCGGCGCTTCGTGCAGTACCGCGCGCCAGAAGCCGAAGGCCGAGGCCAGCAGCAGGCCCCAGGCGGCGAGGTGCACCAGCGCATCGCCCAGGATCGCGGTGTAGACGGCCGGCACGTGCCAGCCCCACAGGACGATGGCATGCAGCACGGTCATCGCCGGCAGGCTTGTCGCCACGGGCCAGCGCGTGCGGCCGCGCGGCAGGCCGAGCGCCAGCAGCGCGCCGGCGGCCACCACCACCATCAGCTGCGCCATGTGCGCCGCCGCCAGCGTGGCGCCCAGGCGGCACAGCGGCGAGATCCAGGCCAGCGCGCACAGCAGGCAGCCGGCCAGGGCCAGGTGGCGTTGCGCTCCGGCGGCGCGCAGCGCGTGGACGGCCAGCAGGGCCACCGCCAGCACGGGCACGGGCGCCAGGCTCCATTGCAGCCACCAGTCGTGGGGCAGGGCGGGGGCGGCGCCGGTGAGGCACAGCGAGACGAGGCGTTCCAGCATGGTGGGTGCTCCGGTCAAGGGGTGGCCCGCGCGGCGGGCAGTTCCGGGCCGGCGCAGGGCGGCAGCGCCAGCACCGGCCAGCCGATCCAGACGGTGCCCAGCAGGGCCGCGGCGCTGGCCGCCAGGGCAACGCGATGCAGGGAAGGCGGCAGGCCCGGCAGGGGCGGGCGGCCGGCGCCGGGGCGCCGCGCCCATTGCCAGGCCAGCAAGGCGCCCAGCGCGGCCAGGTGCAGCAGCCAGGCCACGCCCAGCACCACGCGCAGCCACGCGCCGCCTCCGGCTTCGCAGCCCAGCGACAGCAGCGCATACAGCACGACGAAGCAACTGCTCCACAGGACGAAGCCGCCACAGAGCTGGACCAGGCAGGCCGCGGCGCGCAGGGCGGCGTTCATGCCCTGCCTCCGCCCGCCAGCCACGCCGGCACATGCACCGCCAGCAGCACCACCATGCCGGTCACCGCGGCGTAGTCCCACCACAGGCGCGCGGTCGCCAGCTCGGTGCGGCGCAGGGCCGAGAGGAAGCCGGCGCGCCCGCGCGCCCAGGCATAGGCCAGGAACACCAGTCCGGTGGCGACGTGGAACAGCGCGTACAGCAGCAGGAAGGACAGGATGGCGCCGTAGGCGTGTTCGCGCGGCGAGGGCAGGCCGGGCAGCATGCCGGCGGGCAGCAGCACCAGGGCGGCCGCGCCCGCGCAGGCGGCCAGCACCAGCCAGCGCTGGCG
>JAEZKX010000133.1 GCA_023436025.1 Pseudomonadota bacterium
ACGGCGAACACGGCGAACACGGCGAACACGGCGAACACGGCGAACTCAGCGCCTGGGCCACCCGCCTGGGCGTCAGCGCGCGGCCGCAGCTGCGCGCCCTGCAGCGCGCCCAGCCGCAGGCCGACGCCTCGCATCCGGCCATGCTGGTCAACCTCGACGCCTGCATCCAGTGCACGCGCTGCGTGCGGGCCTGCCGCGAGGTGCAGGTCAACGACGTGATCGGCTACGCCCAGCGCGGCGCCGACAGCAGGATCGTGTTCGACCTCGACGACCCCATGGGCGCCAGCACCTGCGTGGCCTGCGGCGAATGCGTGCAGGCCTGCCCCACGGGCGCGCTGATGCCCAAGTCGCTGGTGGGCTCGCAGCGGGTCGACCAGGAAGTGGCCTCGGTGTGTCCGTTCTGCGGCGTCGGCTGCCAGGTCACCTACAAGGTGCGCGACAACACCATCGTCGGCGTGGACGGGCGCGACGGGCCGGCCAACCATGGCCGCCTGTGCGTCAAGGGCCGCTTCGGCTTCGACTACGTGCACCATCCGCACCGCCTCACGCGGCCGCTGGTGCGCAAGGAAGGCGTGCCCAAGGACGTGGAGGTCACGCGCGACCCGGCGCGCTGGAGCGAGGTGTTCCGCGAGGCCAGCTGGGAAGAGGCGCTGGAGCGCGCCGCCGGCGGACTGGCCGCCTTGCGCGACACCCACGGGCCGAAGTCGCTGGCCGGCTTTGGCTCGGCCAAGGGCACCAACGAGGAAGCCTACCTGTTCCAGAAGCTGGTGCGCACCGGCTTCGGCAGCAACAACGTCGACCACTGCACCCGCCTGTGCCATGCCTCGTCGGTGGCGGCGCTGCTCGAAGGCGTGGGCTCGGGCGCGGTCAGCAACCAGGTGGGCGACGTCGCGCAGGCCGAGCTGATCCTGGTGATCGGCTCCAACCCGACCTCCAACCATCCGGTGGCCGCCACCTGGATGAAGAACGCGGCCAAGGCCGGCACCAGGATCGTGCTGGCCGACCCGCGCGTCACCGACATCGGCCGCCATGCGTGGCGGGTGCTGCAGTTCAAGCCCGACACCGACGTGGCACTGCTCAACGCGATGATCCACACCATCATCGAGGAAGGCCTGGCCGACCGCGCCTTCCTGGAGCAGCGCGCCAGCAACTTCGAGGCACTGCGCGACAGCGTGGCGGCCTTCTCGCCCGAGCGCATGGAAGCCGTGTGCGGCGTGGGCGCCGCCACCATCCGCGAGGTGGCGCGCGCCTTCGCGCGGGCCAGGGGCGCGATGATCCTGTGGGGCATGGGCGTCAGCCAGCACGTGCACGGCACCGACAACGCGCGCTGCCTGATCGCGCTGTGCAGCGTGGCCGGCCAGATCGGCAAGCCCGGCAGCGGCCTGCATCCGCTGCGCGGCCAGAACAACGTGCAGGGCGCCAGCGACGCCGGGCTGATCCCGATGATGCTGCCCAACTACCAGCGGGTCGACAACGCGCAGGCCCATGCCTGGTTCGAGCAGTTCTGGGGCACGCGGCTGGACGCGACGCCGGGCTACACGGTGGTGGAGATCATGGACAAGGCGCTGGCGCCGGACTCCGATCCGCACAAGGTGCGCGGCATGTACATCATGGGCGAGAACCCCGCGATGAGCGATCCGGACCTGAACCACGCGCGCGAAGCGCTGGCGGCGCTGGAACACCTGGTGGTGCAGGACATCTTCCTCACCGAGACGGCCTGGCTGGCCGACGTGGTGCTGCCTGCCACCGCCTGGCCCGAGAAGACCGGCACCGTCACCAACACCGACCGCATGGTGCAGCTGGGGCGCAAGGCGATCGCGCCGCCCGGCGAGGCCCGGCCCGACCTGGAGCTGATCCAGGAGATCGCCCGCCGCATGGGCCTGGCCTGGGACTATCCCGGCGAGGACGCCGGCGTGGCCGCGGTCTACGAGGAGATGCGCCAGGCGATGCACACGGCCATCGCCGGCATCCGCTGGGAGCGGCTGCAGCGCGAAGGCAGCGTCACCTATCCCTGCCTGAGCGACGAGGATCCGGGCCAGCCCATCGTCTTCACCGAGCGCTTCCCCACCAGCGACGGCCGCGTGCGCCTGGTGCCGGCGCAGCTGGTGCCGGCCGACGAACGCCCCGATGCCGCCTATCCGCTGGTGCTGATCACCGGCCGGGTGCTGGAGCACTGGCACACGGGCAGCATGACGCGGCGCGCCTCGGTGCTGGACGCCATCGAGCCGGTGGCCACCGCTTCCATCAACGGGCGCGAGTTGGCGCGGCTGGGCCTGCAGGCGGGCCAGGAGGTGCGGCTGGCCTCGCGCCGCGGCAGCGTGCGCTGCGAGCTGCGGCTGGACGAGGGCACGCCCGATGGCACGGTGTTCATGCCCTTCGCCTTCGCCGAGGCGGCGGCCAACCTGCTGACCAACGCGGCGCTCGATCCCTTCGGCAAGATCCCCGAGTTCAAGTTCTGCGCCGTCCGCGTCGAGGCCTGAGATGGGTGCACGTCCTGCGATCGAAGTGGCGGTGGTGATGCGCAAGCTGCGCATCGACAACCGCTGGCAACCGTGGCGCTGGGAGCTGGCCGAGGTGCTGCCGAACGAAGCGGGCTTCGGCACGGCGCCGCGCCTGCTGCTGCAGTCCGACGCCGAGGAGCGCTGGCTGCATCCGGGCTTCACGGTCGAACTGTTCCGTGACGATGCCGAAGGCTACTACCTCAATGCCACCACCCCGGCGCCCGGCTGGTTCGTGCTGTGGCGGATGGAAGAGGAGGCGACCGTGGCGCCCGAGCCCATCGCCCGGCCGGCGGCCGTCAGCCTGAGCTACCACGATGCCGGCCGCTGGCTCGACGCCCAGGAGAACTGCGAACAGGTGCCGGCGCCGCCCGAGGTGGTCGAATGGATGCGGTCCTTCGCCGCGGAGCACTATGTGCCCGAGCCGCGCAAGCGCAAGCGGCCGGAGAGCTTCAAGCGGTTGGAGGACCGGTTCGGCAATCCGGCGAGCGTGAGCACCGACAAGAAGCCCGGAGGCGGCGGCCATGGCTGACGGCTTCCTGGGGCGCTGGTCGCGGCGCAAGGAGGCGGTGCGCCGCGGCGAAGCCGTGGCGGCCGAGGCGCCCGTGCCGCCGCCCGCTCCCGTCGCGGACACGCCGGCCCCCGT
>JAEZKX010000170.1 GCA_023436025.1 Pseudomonadota bacterium
GCGCGCACGCGCGCCACGATCACGGTGCCGGCGGGCTGGCTGGAGTGCATGTCGAATTCCGAGGCCAGGCGCCGCACCGCGCCCAGGCCGGTGCCGGGCGTGCCACCGGTGGAATAGCCGTCGCCCAGCGAGCGTTCGACATCGGCGATGCCCGGGCCCTCGTCGATGGAAACCACCTCCACCTCCTGGCGCGCGCGGCGCGCCGACAGCAGCAACCGGCCACCACGGGCATGGCGCAGCAGGTTGGTGCCGAGCTCCGTGACCACCAGGGCCAGGCGCCCAGCCTCGACCTCGCCCAGCCCGCACTGGAACGCCAGCGCCGCCGCATGCCGCCGCGCTTCACCGACGCGGCTGGGATCGCCCATCGGGAAGGCCGCGTGGAAGGTGCCCTGGATCACTTCCACCGGGTGATGCTCACGCGGGTGCCGGCACCGGGCGCCGACGCGAGTTCGAAATCGTGGACCAGGCGCTTGCTGCCCGGCAGGCCCAGACCCATGCCGTTGCCGGAGGTCCAGCCGTCCGTGAGCGCGAGCTTCAGGTCGGGAATGCCCGGGCCCTCGTCCTCGAAATGCAGGCGCAGGCCGCGGCGGATGCCGTCGTCCACCAGTTCCCAGCGCATCTGGCCGCCCTTGCCGTGCACCAGGGTGTTGCGCGAGAGTTCGCTGGCGGCGGTGATCATCTTGGTCTGGTCGACCAGCGAGAATTTCAGTTGCTGCGTCAGCAGCCGCACCTTCTGGCGGCTGGCGACGATGTCCTCTTCCGAGCGCAGGGGCAGCGTGCCGGATTCCTCAGCGGACAAGGCGGTTCTCCTCGCGGGCTTGCGCCAGGAGTTCCATGCCGCGCTCGACGTTCAGCGCCGTGCGCACGCCCTGCAGGGACAGGCCCAGTTCCACCAGCGTGATGGCCACGGCCGGCTGCATGCCGACCACGACCGTGGTGGCGTCGAGGATGCGCGAGATGCCGGAGATGCTGGCCAGCATGCGGCCCACGAAGGAGTCGACGATCTCGAGCGCCGAGATGTCGATGAGGACGCCGCGGGCGCCGGACGCGGCGATCTTGTTCGCCAGGTCGTCCTGCAGCGCCAGCGCCATCTGGTCTTCCATGTCCACCTGGATGGTCACCAGGAGCACCTGGCCCATCTGCAGGATCGGGATGCGGTACATCGCGGGCCTACTTCGCGGCGCGGGTGATGCTGAAGCCCTGCTGCTCCAGGGCGAGCGCCAGCGCGTCGGCCAGGCTCGCCTTGGTGGCGATGCCCTGCAGGTCGATGCCCAGGTGCACGATGGTCTGCGCGATCTGCGGGCGGATGCCGCTGATGATGCACTCGGCGCCCATCAGCCGGATGGCGCTGACGGTCTTCAGCAGGTGCTGCGCCACCAGCGTGTCGACGGTGGGCACGCCGGTGATGTCGATGATGGCCAGGCGCGAGCCGGTCTCGACGATGCGCTGCAGCAGCGTCTCCATGACCATCTGCGTGCGGCTCGAGTCGAGCGTGCCGATCATGGGCACGGCCAGCACCCCTTCGAACAGCTTGATGACGGGCGTGGACAGCTCCAGCAGTTCCTGCTGCTGGCGCTTGATGATCTCCTCGCGCGTCTGCTGGTAGGTGGCGACGGTCCACTGCGCCATCTTGTCGACCAGCAGGGTGATGGCCCACACCGCCGCCATCTGCTCGGTCCCATCGCCACTTGCATGCTGCTGGATGGCCTGGAACAGCGGTCGCTTGAAGGCCAGCACGAACACGCTGGTGTCGCCGGCCGACTGGCCTTGCGCGGCGCGCGAGCGCGACAGCGCTTCGAGCGAGTGGCGCACGGGCGCCCATGCCGCCGTCTGGAACGCGTCGGGCTGCGCGCCGGCCTGCAGCGCGCTGCGCAGCCCGCGCAGGATCTCCTCGGCTTCCGCACGCAGTGCACGGCGCGTTGCGTCCGTCGGCCGGCTGACACCGGCAGCGGCCTCCTGCACCCACTCGGAAAGGATCTGTTCTTCGTGCTGCGACAGGAGGCGTAGCACCACCTCGGTTTCTTTGGTCATGGAGATCTGGAAGTGGTGGGGGAATGCACGGGCATTAGAGCACTGCGGCAGAGCTAACGGTGTAGGAGCGATCCGACATCTGCGAGCAGCAAGCCAGGCAACTCTTCCATGCTCATGAACACGCCGTGCGCGCCAGCCTCCACCAGCGCGCCCGGCGCACCGTGGCCGGCTTCCGGCGGGCTGTAGCCGAACACCGTGGCACCGGCGGCCACGCCGGCCGTGACGCCGGTGACCGTGTCTTCCACCACCGCACAGCGCGCAGCCGGCACGCCCAGCTGCGCCATCGCGGCCAGGTAGACGTCGGGATGGGGCTTGGAACGCGGCATCTCGTGGCCGCTGAAGACCCGGCCCTCGAAATAGGGCAGGAGTCCGCACTTCTCCAGCTGCAGCTCGACCTTGAAACGGTCGGCCCCCGAACAGCAGGCCAGCCGCCCCGGAAACTGCTGCGCCAGCAGCGCCACGGCCGGTAGCACGTGGGCGATGGGCTCGACCCCGGCGACCAGCCCCGCATTGCGGCGCTCGCGGAAACGGGCGAACCATTCCTGCGGCAGCGGCCGGCCGATGTGGGCCTCGATCCGCACCTGCTCGTCCTTCACCGCCTTGCCGACGAAGATGCGCATGCACTCCTGCGGCGTCAGCGACCAGCCGGCCTCCTCCAGCATGTCGCGCAGCACGCCGTTGGTGATGCCTTCGCTGTCCACCAGCACGCCGTCGCAGTCGAACAGCACGGCGTCGAATCGTCCACTCAAGCGATCTCTCCATCCAGGTAGTACCAGCGCCCGCCCTCGCGCACGAAGCGGCTGCGCTCCTGCAGGCGCTGGCCGCGCCCGGACACGCGCGAGCGGGCGACGAAGGCCACCTCGGCATGGTCGGCGTCGTGCTGGCGGTGTTCGCGCACCTCCAGGCCGAGCCACTTGGTGCCGGGCGTGAAGTCCAGCGCCGGCGGCCGACGGCTCGGGTGCCAGGTGGCGAGCAGGTAGCCGGCGTTCTCCAGCACGAAGGCGCAATAGCGCGAGCGCATCAGCGCCTCGGCATCGGGCGCGGGCGTGCCATCGGGGTCGGCGAGATGGCGGCCGCAGCAGCGCGCGAAGGCCTGGGCCCGGCCGCGCGCGTCGCTGCGCCCGCAGGGGCAGGGGCCGTCGGCCGTGACTTGCATGGGCCTATTTTCGCCAGAACTGCGGCGTGAACAGCACCAGCACCGACAACAGCTCCAGCCGCCCCAGCAGCATGGCGAAGGTCAGCACCCAGAGCTGGAAGTCGTTCAGGACGCCGAAGTTGGCCGCCGGTCCCACTGCGCCGAGGCCGGGCCCGATGTTGTTGATGCAGGTGATCACGGCGGAGAAGGCCGTGACCAGGTCCAGGCTGGAGAGCAAGAGCACCAGCGTGAGGCCCACGATGCTGGCGCCGTAGATCAGCATGAAGGCGAGGACCGCGGCCAGCACGCCGGTGGGCACGGTGGCGCCATTGAGGGTGAGGGGATTGACCACGCGGGGATGGATGATGCGCACCAGCTCGCGGCGGGCCTGCTTCAGCAGCAGGATCATGCGGACCATCTTGATGCCGCCGCCGGCCGATCCGGCGCAGGACACGAAGCAACCCAGGAAGATCATGAACACCGGCGCGAAGGCGGGCCAGAGCGCATAGTCGGCCGCGGCGAAGCCGGTGGTGGTGGCGAGCGAGACCACCTGGAACAACGCGGCGCGCAGGCAGGTGGCGAAGGCGTCGTAGGTGCCGTGCGCATACAGCACGGTGGCCACCAGCAGCACCGAAACCCCCAGCACCACGAAGTAGGACCGGATTTCCGTGTCGCGCGCCAGCACGCGCAGCGACCGGTTGCGCCAGGCGGCGAAGTAACGGGCGAAACTGATGCCGGCCAGCGTCATGAACACCACGGCCACGCCCTCGATGGCAGGGGAATTCCAGTAGGCGAAGCCGGCGTCGTGCGAGGAGAAGCCCCCCAGTGCCATGGTGCCGCACATGTGCATGAAGGCGTCCGGCCAGCTCATGCCGGCGTACCGGTAGGCCAGCAGGCAGGCGGCCGACAGCAGCACGTACGAGGCCCACAGGCCGCGCGCCGTCTCGGCGATGCGCGGGGTGAGCTTGTCGTCCTTGAGCGGGCCGGGCGTCTCGGCGCGGTACAGCTGCATGCCGCCCAGCCCCAGCAGCGGCAGCACGGCCACCACCAGCAGGATGATGCCCAGGCCTCCGATGTACTGCAGGAAGCAGCGCCAGATGTTGACCGACACCGGCAGCCGGTCGAGCCCGCTCAGCGCCGAGGCGCCGGTGGCGGTGAGCGCGCTGGCCGACTCGAAGTAGGCCTCGGTCCAGCTGATGCCGGGAACGGTCCACAGCATGGGGACCGCCGCGCAGGCCGGCAGCACCGTCCACACCAGGAACACCAGCAGGAAGCCGTCGCGCGGCTGCAGCTCGCGCCGCTGGCGCCGCACCACCCAGGCCATGAGGGCGCCCAGGGCCAGCGTGCCGACCAGCCCGAGCCCCCAGACGCGCGCCTCGCGCGCTTCGCCGACGGCCAGGGCCCAGGCCAGGGGCACCAGGAAAGCGGCGGAAAATCCCGCCAGCACCCGGGCCAGCACCGCCAACACGTGCTGCAGGCTGTCCATCAGGCGCTCACAGGAAGGTCGCCGAGACCTGGAACAGCCGCTCCACGTCGCGCACCTGGCGCTTGTGGGGGATGAACATGACCAGGTGGTCGTCCGTTTCGATGACGGTGTCGTGGTGCGGCATGATCACCTGCTGCCCACGGCCGGCACCGCGCACGATGGCACCGATGCGCACGCCGGCCGGCAGCGCCACCTGGTCGACCTGGCGGCCGACCAGCCGCGAGCTGCGGGCGTCGCCGCGCGCCACGCCCTCCAGCGCTTCGGCGGCGCCGCGGCGCAGGCTGTGCACCGCCACCACGTCGCCGCGCCGCACGTGCTTCAGCAGCTCGCCGATCACCGTCTGCGCCGGCGAGAACGCGATGTCGATGGTGCTGCCCTGGATCAGGTCGGCGTAGGCCCGGCGGTTGATCAGCGCCAGCACGCGCCGCGCGCCCAGCCGCTTGGCCAGCATGGCCGACAGGATGTTGTCCTCGTCATCGCTGGTGAGGGCGAGGAACATGTCCATGTCGTCCACGTTCTCGTCCATCAGCAGTTCCTCGTCGGTGCCGTCGCCCAGCAGCACCAGCATCTCGGCCGGCAACTCGCCGGCGAGGTATTCGCAGCGCTTGGGGTCGCGCTCGACGATCTTCACCTGGCAGCGGCCGGCCAGCCGGCGCGCCAGCCGCAGGCCCACCTTGCCGCCGCCGGCAAGCATCACCCGCCGCACCGGTTCGTCCGAGCGGTGCATCGCCTGCAGCACCTGGCGGATGCGCTGGCCGTCGGCCAGCAGGAAGATCTCGTCGCCCGGAAGGATGCGGGTGCTGCCTTTGCAGCCGAGCAGCTGGTCCTGCCGGTACAAGGCCACCAGGTGCATCGGCGCGTCGGGGAACAGCTCGCGGAACTCGCGGATGTCGTGGTTCACCACCGGACTGCCGGCGGCGGCGCGCACCGCGATCAGCACGGCGCGGCCGCCAGAGAATTCCAGCACCTGCAGCGCTTCGGGGTAGGCAATCAGCTTCTCCACGTACTGCACCACCGATTCCTCGGGGCAGATCACGTGGTCGACCGCGAACCCCTCCTTGCCCAGCAGCGTGCCGCCCCCCTGCAGGTCGTTGGCGCGCAGCCGGGCGATGGTGGAGGGGATGGAGAAAACATGGTCGGCGACCTTGCAGGCCACCAGGTTGGTCTCGTCGAGCGAGGCGCAGGCGATCAGCATGTCGGCGTCGTCGGCGCCCGCGCGGCGCAGCACCTCGACGTGTATGCCGTTGCCGGCGACGCCGCGCAGGTCGAGCCGTTCCTCCAGCGCGCGCAGGCGCAGGGGGTCGGGGTCGATGACCGTGATGTCGTTGCGTTCGGACACCAGGCTTTCGGCCACGCTCTCGCCGACGCGACCCGCTCCCAGGATGATGATTCGCATGTCGCTCCGGCTCCGCCGCTGCCGCGGCGCGCCGCCATCATAGCCACGGACTGGCCGGCGCCGGCGATGTGGGCCCCTGCGCGGCGGCCCGTCGGTATAGTCGCCGACATGTCCCCCGGCCCGTGGCAAACGAGGTATGGCGGCCCGCCCCGCCTGCTGCTCGTGGTCGCGCCCGGATTCCTGCTCATGCGCATGCGCGAGGCGGTGCGCTCCATCCCCGGCGTCGAGCTGGCCGGCGGCTTCGGCAATGCCGAGGACGCCCTGGACTGGGCCGTGTGGAACCGCCACGCCTGGCACGTGGCCTATGTCGACATGACCCTGCCGGGGCACGCCGGCGAGCGCCTGGCGGCGCGCCTGTGCGCCTCGCCGCGCGCCGGGGTGGTGGTGGGGCTGACCGCCCACCTGTGGGAGGAGGAACGCGCGCGCTTGCGGCCGTTCGGCGTGTCGGAGATCCTCGAGAAGGGCGACCACGCCGCCTTCCGCGACCACGTGGAATCCGCCCTGCGCTAGTGGGTCCCGGCGGCAGCGCACGCACCCGATCGCCGATCCACGGACAGCGTGCGCTCGTTGCCCGCACACCCGAGGGCACGGGCTAAGCGAGGGCCCGCTGGATCAGGATCTTCTGCACGTCAGAGGTGCCTTCGTAGATCTGGCAGACCCGCACGTCGCGCCAGATGCGCTCCACCGGGAAGTCCTGCACATAGCCGTAGCCGCCCAGGGTCTGGATGGCGGCGCTACACACTTCTTCGGCCACCTCGCTGGCGAACAGCTTGGCCATGGCCGCTTCCTTCAGGCAGGGCCGGCCGGCGTCGCGCAGCGCCGCCGCATGCCAGATCAGCTGGCGCGCGGCCTCCAGGCGGGTGGCGCAATCGGCCAGCCGGAAACCGACCGCCTGGTGGTTGAAGATGGCCGTGCCGAAACTCTGCCGCTCCTTGGCGTACTGCAGGGCGAACTCGAAGGCGCTGCGGGCCATGCCCACGCTCTGGGCGGCGATGCCGATGCGGCCGCCCTCCAGCGCCGACAGGGCGATGCGGTAGCCCTCGCCTTCCTCGCCGATGCGGTTTTCCGCCGGGATGCGGCAGGCCTCGAAGTTGATCTGCGCCGTGTCGCTGGAATGCTGGCCGGCCTTGTCCTCCAGCCGGGCCACCACGTAGCCGGGCGTGTCGGTAGGCACCAGGAAGGCGCTCATGCCGCGCTTGCCGGCCGCCTTGTCGGTGACGGCGATCACGATGGCCAACTGGCCGTTCTTGCCGCTGGTGATGAACTGCTTGACGCCATCGAGCACGTAGGCGTCGCCGTCACGCCGCGCCGTGGTGCGCAGCGCCGATGCGTCGCTGCCCACCTGCGGCTCGGTCAGGCAGAACACGCCCAGCAGTTCGCCCCGGGCGAGCGGCGCCAGCCATTGCTTCTTCTGCGCGGCGCTGCCGTAGCGCAGCAGGATGGCGTTGACCGGGCAATTGGTGACGCTGATGGCGGTGCTGGTGCCGCCGTCGCCGGCGGCGATCTCCTCCAGCACCAGCGCCAGCGTCAGGT
Source organism: Pseudomonadota bacterium (assembly GCA_023436025.1). Classification (GTDB taxonomy): domain Bacteria; phylum Pseudomonadota; class Gammaproteobacteria; order Burkholderiales; family Burkholderiaceae_C; genus Ramlibacter. The sequence continues at coordinate 7,582 of JAEZKX010000170.1, forward strand.
AGTCGAGGCCGGCGCCGCCGTATTCCTCGGGCACGCAGATGCCGTAGGCGCCCAGCGCCGCCAGGCCGCGGTGCGCCTCGCGCGGGAAGATGCGCTCGCGGTCCCAGCGGGCGGCATGGGGCCAGAGCTGCTCGCGCGCGAAGTCGCGCACGGCATCGCGGATCATCTCCTGGTCGGCTGTCAACAGCATCGGCGCTCCTCTTCGCGGCTCAGCGGCCCTGGCCCAGGTCCATGATCATGCGCGCGGCCAGGTACAGCCGGCGCGGGATCGCATTGACCAGGACGTACTCGGCCTGGTTGCTGTGGTAGCCCAGGCCCGGCAGGCCCAGGCTCTCGATGGTGGGCGTGCCGGGCAGCGCGGCGTAGGCGGCGTCGGTGCCGCCGCCGGCGCGCTCCATCACCTCCAGTTCGCCGCCCACTTCCTTGTAGATGCCGATCGCCTTGTCGACCAGGGCGCGTCCGGCCGGACCGGCGTTGAAGGCCGGGCGCCCGCGCGTGATGTTCAGCTGCACCTCCGCCTTGGTCAGGCGCTTGCGCCGGGCGCGCTCCTGCAGCGCCTGCATGGCGGCGTCGAAGTCCTCGTTGCGCGCATAGCGCACGTCGGCGTTCACCACCGCCTCGTCGGGGATGATGTTGGACACGGTCCCGGCCTTGGCGACGGTCCAGTTGAAGCGCAGTCCGGTTTCCTTGCTGTCCAGGTCCTGGGTGCGCAACACCAGGTCGGCCGCCTCGGTCAGGGCGTTGACGCCGGCATCGGGCGCGGCGCCGGCATGCGAGGCCAGGCCCTTGACGCGCGCCTCGACGTAGGCGATGCCGGAGGTGCCCAGCACCATGCTCTCGCGCAGCGCATTGGTGGGCTCGAACGAGAGCACGTAGTCGGCCTCGCGCGCGAGCTGCTGGATCAGGTCGCGCGAGCCGAAGGAGCCCTTCTCCTCGTCGGTATTGAACATCACCGTGATCTGGCCGTGGTCCTGGAAGCCGCGCGCTTTCAACAGCTTGAGCGTGTGCAGGATGACGGCGATGCCGCCCTTGTCGTCGGCGATGCCTGGGCCGTAGGCGCGGTTGTCCTGCAGGCGGAACGGCGCCTTGGCCAGCGTGCCGCGCTCGTACACCGTGTCCATGTGCGCGATCAGCAGCAGCCGCTTGCCGCCCTTGCCGGCCAGGCGGCCGACGATGTTCTGGCCGACCACCTTGCCCGCGGCCTGGTGCCGCGTCACGGTGAAACCCAGCGCCTGCAGCTCGCCTTCGAGCAGCGTGCCCAGGGCCGCCAGGCCTTCGGCGTCGCCGGTTCCGCTCTCGATGTTGACCAGGCGCTCCAGCGTGCGCACGACCTGCGGCTGTTCAACCGTGGCCGCCTGCAGCAGCGCGGCGTCGGCGGCCTGTGCCTGCGCGAGGGCGGTGCCACCGGCCAGCAGCAGGGCGATCGCGCAATGGAAGAAGCCCAGGCCGAGGGACTGGCGGGCAGGGAACATGAAACGGACTCCTGGAAGAAAAAGCGAAAGCGGGACGGGAGCAGCACCCGCGCCTACCAGCCGTCGAAGCGGCGGCCGTCGTGGTCGAGGAAGGCGCCGGCGTCGGCGCGGGTGGCGGCGGCGATGGCGCGGCGCATGGCGGTGACGCTGTCGTCCACCTGCAGCGGCGCGGCGGCTCCGCCCATGTCGGTGGCCACCCAGCCGGGGCTCAGGGCGATGAAGGTCGCACCCGGGTAGTCGGGCTGGGCGGCAACCACCGCCATGTTGAGGGCCGCCTTGCTGGCGCGGTACACCCAGCCATGGCTGGAGGAGGTGCCGGCGATGTGCCCCATCTGGCTGCTGATGAAGACGAACTTGCCGCCGGCCGACTCGACCAGCGGCGCCACCTGCACGATCGCCTGCATGGCGCCCCACACATTGGTGCGCATCACGGCATCGAAGGCATCGCGCGCCGGCGGCTGCGTGGCGCCGCCGCGGGCCATGATGCCGGCCACGTAGAGCGCGAGGTCGATCTTCTCGCCATCGAGCTGCCAGCCCAGGCCGCTGACGCTGGCGGGATCGGCAACGTCGACCTTCAGCGCCCGGGCGCCCAGCGCCTGCAGCCGCTGCAGGCCCTGCTCGTCCCGCGCGGTGGCGATCACGGCGTCGCCGTCCGCGCGGTACTGGCGCACGAACTCCAGGCCGATGCCGCGAGAGGCGCCGAGGACGAGGACGGTGCTCAGAGCAGTTCCAGCGCGACGGCCGTGCCCTCGCCGCCGCCGATGCACAGGGTGGCGATGCCGCGCTTGCCGCCGCGCGCCTTGAGTGCGTGCAGCAGCGTCACCATGATGCGGGCGCCCGACGCGCCGATCGGGTGGCCCAGCGCGCAGGCGCCGCCGTTGACGTTGACGATGTCGTGCGAGACCTTGAGCTCGTGCATCAGGGCCATGGGCACGACGGCGAAGGCTTCGTTGACCTCCCACAGGTCGACGTCGGCGACCTTCCAGCCGGTCCTGGCCAGCAGCTTCTGGGTGGCGCCGACCGGGGCGGTCGTGAACCACTCGGGTTCCTGCGCATGCGTGGCGTGGCCGACGATGCGCGCCAGCGGCTGCACCCCCAGGCGCCTGGCGCTGCTCTCGGTCATCATCACCAGCGCCGCGGCGCCGTCGTTGATGGAGGAGCTGGAGGCGGCGGTGATGGTGCCGTCCTTCTTGAAGGCGGGCTTGAGCTGCGGGATCTTGTCCAGCTTGACCTTGCCCGGGCCTTCGTCGATGGCGACCACGCGCTCGCCGGCGCGGTCCTTCACGGTGACGGGCACGATCTCGGCGCTGAAGGCGCCGCTTTCGGTGGCCTTCTTCGCGCGCGTCACCGAAGCGGTGGCGAAGGCGTCCTGCGCCTCGCGCGAGAAGCTGTACTTGGCGGCGCATTCCTCGCCGAAGGTGCCCATGGAGCGGCCCGGCTGGTAGGCGTCCTCCAGGCCGTCGAGCATCATGTGGTCGTAGACCTTGTCGTGGCCCATGCGGTAGCCGCCGCGGCCCTTGAGCAGCAGGTAGGGCGCATTGGTCATGCTCTCCATGCCGCCGGCCACCATGATCTCGTGGGTACCGGCCAAGAGCATGTCGTGCGCGAACATCGCGGCCTTCATGCCGGAGCCGCACATCTTGGACAGCGTCACCGCGCCCGCGCTCTTGGGCAGGCCGGCCTTGAAGGCGGCCTGGCGCGCTGGCGCCTGGCCCTGGCCCGCCATCAGGCAGTTGCCGAACAGCACCTCGCCCACGGCGTCGGCCGGGATGCCGGCGCGCTCGACGGCGGCGCGGATGGCAGCGCCGCCCAGGTCGTGCGCGGCCAGCGCGGAAAAGTCCCCCTGGAAGCCGCCCATGGGGGTGCGGGCGGCGCCGGCGATGACGATGGATTCAGCCATGGTGTTCACTCCTTGGTTCAAGTCGACAGAATGGGTGGGCCGCCTTCTTCGGCGGCGATGCGGCGGATGTAGTGGACGAATTCCGGGTCCTCGCCGCGCAGCAGCAGCGGCAGGGCGTTGTGGAAGTCCTCGCGGCGGCACCACTCGCGCATGTAATCGTCCCAGCTGTTCCAGCGGCGCGCCTCGGCGCCCTCCATTCCTGGCTTGTACGCCACCAGGTAGGCCCGCTCGAACAGCGAGATCAGCATATCGAAGATCACCAGCATGCGCTCGCGCTGGTCCGGGGTGGGGTCGGGCAAGGGCGTGTTGGTGCGCAGCTGCAGGTCGGGGTGCGCCAGCACCACCTTGAGGAAGTCGTTGTAGGCGTCGGAGAGCAGCTGGTACTGCTCCTCCTCCTCGTTGTCGCGCTCCTTGCGCTGCTCCCAGGCGAAGAACAGGATGGCGAACGGCAGGCCCAGCGTGGTGACCACGAAGCTCGCGAGCTCCCAGCCTTCCCGCCAGTTCATGCCCGCCTGCCTAGCTCCACTTCGCCACCACGGCCTCGACGGCGGCGCGGTACAGCGGCTCGATCGAATCGGTGCTGGTGACGTTCATGTTCAGGTCCTGCAGCAGGCCATCGTGCACGCCGAAAGCCCAGCCGTGGATGGTGACGTGCTGGCCCTTGGCCCAGGCGTCGGTCATCACGGTGCTGACGCAGAGGTTGACCACCTGCTCGATGACGTTCAGGTCCACCAGCGCGTCGCCGCGCCGCTCGGGCGCGATGTTGTCGAGGATGCCGCGGTGGCGGTCGCGCACGTCCTGGATGTGGCGGATCCAGTTGTCGGCCAGGCCCACCCGGGTGTTGTTCAGCGCGGCCAGCACGCCGCCGCAGCCATAGTGGCCGACGACCATGATGTGCCGGACCTTCAGCATCTCCACGGCGAACTGGATCGCCGACAGCGCATTCAGGTCGGAGTGCACCACCACATTGGCGACGTTGCGGTGCACGAACACCTCGCCGGGCTCCAGCCCGGTGATCTGGTTGGCCGGCACGCGGCTGTCGGAGCAGCCGATCCACATGAACTTCGGCTTCTGCTGCTTCGTGAGCCCGCTGAAGAAGCCGGGCCGCGTGCGTTCCATCTCCGCAGCCCAGGCGCGGTTGTGGGTGAAAAGGTCTTGAAGGGTGGGCATAGGCTGATCTTAGGCGCTAGAGGCTAGAGGCTAGAGGCTAGAGGCTAGAGGCTAGGGGCTGGCGGCTGGCGGCTGGCGGCTGACGGCTGGGAGAAACAAGGCGGACCTCGGCTGTTTCCCCTGGTCTCCAGCCTCTCGTCCCCTCCGCCTCACATCGTTTCCGCAAACAACTCCCGCCCAATGAGCATCCGGCGGATCTCGCTGGTGCCGGCGCCGATCTCGTACAGCTTGGCGTCGCGCCACAGGCGGCCGAGCGGGTATTCGTTGATGTAGCCGTTGCCGCCGAAGAGCTGGATGCCCTCGCCGGCCATCCAGGTGGCCTTCTCGGCGCAGTACAGGATGACGGAGGCGCAATCCTTGCGCACCTGGCGCACGTGCTCGCTGCCCAGCAGGTCGAGGTTCCTGCCAACCAGGTAGCAGTAGGCGCGCGCGGCCTGCAGGATGGTGTACATGTCGGCGAGCTTGCCCTGCACCAGTTGGAACTCGCCGATGCTCTGGCCGAACTGCTTGCGGTCGTGGACATAGGGCACGACGTTGTCCATCACCGCCTGCATGATGCCGATGGGGCCGGCCGCCAGCACCGCGCGTTCGTAGTCCAGGCCGCTCATCAGCACCTTGGCGCCGCCGTTGACCGCGCCCAGCACGTTCTCGGCCGGCACCTCGACGTCCTGGAACACCAGTTCACCGGTGTGGCTGCCGCGCATGCCCAGCTTGTCGAGCTTCTGGGCGATGGAGAAGCCCTTCATGGTCTTTTCGACCAGGAAGGCCGTGACGCCGCGCGCGCCCAGCTCGGGCTCGGTCTTGGCATAGACCACCAGCGTGTCGGCATCGGGGCCGTTGGTGATCCAGAACTTGCTGCCGTTCAGGAGGTAGTAGCCGCCCTTGTCCTCGGCCTTCAGCTTCATCGAGATGACGTCGCTGCCGGCACCCGCCTCGCTCATGGCCAGCGCGCCGACATGCTCGCCGGAGATGAGCTTGGGCAGGTACTTCCTCTTCTGCGCCTCGGTGCCGTTGCGCTTGATCTGGTTGACGCACAGATTGCTGTGGGCGCCGTAGGACAGGCCCACCGAGGCGGAGGCGCGCGAGATCTCCTCCATCGCCAGCATGTGCGCGAGGTAGCCCATGTTGGCGCCGCCGTACTCCTCCGGCACGGTGATGCCCAGCACGCCCAGCTCGCCCATCTTGCGCCACAGCTCCATGGGGAACTGGTCGCTGCGGTCGATCTCGGCGGCGCGCGGCGCGATCTCGGTCTGCGCGAAGGCGTGCACGCTGTCACGCAGGGCTTCGAGGTCCTCGCCGAGGCCGAAGTTCAGGCCGGGTAGCTGCATGGTCTGTCTCCTAGTGCTTGATGTGGTCGCGGCCGGTCACGGCCATGAGCGTCGCCCCCATGGTGGCGACCAGCCTCTCGCCGCCGTCCTCGCGCACCGCGTAGGCGCGGCCTTCCGCCACGACGATGGTGCGCCCGGGCTTCACCACGGCGCCCTCCATGCGGAAGCTGCGGCCCTGCGCCGGGGCGAGCAGGTTGATCTTGAATTCGATGGTCAGCACGCCGGCATCGGCGGGCATCAGGGTGGACGCGGCGTAGCCGCAGGCCGAGTCGAGCGCGGTGGCCACCATGCCGGCATGCAGGAATCCGTGCTGCTGGGTCAGCTCCGCCCGCCAGGGCAGGGTGAGAACCACCCGGCCCGGGGCAATGTCCGCCAGCACCGCCCCGATGGTGGCCATGGCGCCTTGGCGGGCGAAGCTGGCACGCACGCGCTCGGTGAACGCGGGATCCTGCGGCTCGAAGCGCGAAGCGTCCAGGGCAACTCCTCGAAGGCGGTCGATTGACGTTGACGTAAACGTCAATTATGCGGCCTTCGCCTTTTCCTTGTCCTTTTCCAGCCGCGCCAGCAGGGTCTTGGCCTCCTTCTCGTGGGCACGCACCTCCTCCAGGTTGGCCTGCAGTTCGGCCAGCTGCTCCTCGAGCTGCCGGCGGTGGGCGGCCAGGATGGCGAGGAACTTGCGCAACTGGGGCCCGGTGTCGCGCGGGCTGTCGTACATGTCGATGATCTCGCGCGCCTCGGTCAGCGACAGGCCCAGGCGCTTGGCCCGCAGCGTGAGCTTCAGCCGCGTGCGGTCGCGCGGGCTGTAGACGCGGTTGCGCCCGCCGGGCCCGGAGCGTTCGGGCTGCAGCAGGCCCATGTCCTCGTAGAAGCGGATCGCGCGCGTGGTGAGGTCGAATTCGCGCGCCAGGTCGCTGATCGTGTACGTGGGGGTCGCCATGGGTGCTTGTTGGGCGCGGGACGGCTGCGCCGGCCCGGCCTGCCTACAATGGGCCGATTACATCTGACGTTTACGTCAACGTCAATCGGCGCCACGCGCTCCCGCCCGCATGAACCTCCTGGAACAACAACTGCAGTATCCCTGGGGCGACACCCTGCCCGAACCGGGCGCCACGCTCGAAGTGGCGCCGGGCGTGCGCTGGATCCGCATGGCCCTGCCCTTCGCGCTGGACCACATCAACCTCTGGCTGCTGCGCGACGAGATCGACGGCCGCGCCGGCTGGACGGTGGTGGACTGCTGCATCACCCGCGACGCCGCCAAGGCGCAATGGGAGCAGGTGTTCGCCACCCAGCTGGACGGCCTGCCCATCCTGCGGGTGGTGGTCACGCACATGCACCCGGACCACATCGGCCTGGCGCACTGGCTGTGCGAACGCTGGAGCACGCCGGACTGGGACTGCCGGCTGTGGATCAGCGCCACCGACTTCAACGTGGCGCGCCTGTCCTCGCAGGCCAACGCCTTCGGCGGCGACGCCGCGGCGCGCTTCTACGCCGCCCACGGGCTCAACGATCCGGCGACGGTGGAAGCGATCCGCGGCCGCGCCAGCTACTTCCCCGACCTGGTCCCTGCGGTGCCGTCGTGCTTCCGCCGCATGCAGGATGGCGACGTGATCACCATCGGCGGCCACGGCTGGCGCTGCATCGCCGGCTACGGCCACGCGCCCGAGCACATCGCGCTGCACTGCGCCGACCTGGACCTGCTGATCAGCGGCGACATGCTGCTGCCGCGCATCTCCACCAACGTCAGCGTGCATGCCATGGAACCCGAGGCGAACTCGCTGGCGCTGTTCCTGGCCTCGATCGACCGCTTCCTGCCGCTGCCTGAAAACACCCTGGTGCTGCCCTCGCACGGCAAGCCCTTCCGCGGCATGCGTACCCGCGTGCAGCAACTGCACGACCACCACCGCGAGCGCCTCCAAGAGGTCGTGGCCGCCTGCCGCGAACGTCCCCTCTCGGCCGCGGACGCCCTGCCCCTGCTGTTCAAGCGCCAGCTGGACCTGCACCAGACGACCTTCGCCATGGGCGAGGCTATCGCCCACTTGCACGCCCTGTGGCATGCGGGCACGGTGCGGCGCGAGCGCGGGGCGGACGGCGTTTGGCGCTTCTCGGCCGCGTAGCTGGCGCGGGCCGCGGAAAGCCCGCCGCCTCTGCGCCGCAGGCGATCACCAGGCCGGGATCGCCTCGTCCTTCAGCTGGCCGCGCAGTTCAGAGTAGTTGGGCACCACGGTCTTGACCGTGTCCCAGAAGCGCGGGCTGTGGTCCATCACCCGCAGGTGGCTCAGTTCGTGCGCCACCACGTAGTCGATCACCGGCAAACGGAAGTGCACCAGGCGCCAGTTCAGTCGGATGGAGCCGTCGCTGTGCGCCGTGCCCCAGAGGGTGCCGGCGCTGCTCAGGGCGAGCTTGCGCCATTGCACGCCCAGCAGGGGCGCGTAATGGTCCAGGCGCTGCGTGAACAGCTGCCGGGCCTGGCGCATCAGCCAGGCCTGCACCGCATCACGAATCTGGGCCGGCTGCGCGTTCTGCGCCAGGCCGACGTGCAGCGTGCTGCGGGCGACCCCGGGCAGGGTCTCGCGGTCGGTGTGCAGCACCGCGCCGGCCTCGCGGAAGTCGTGCCGCGGGTCCAGCACCACGATGACCGGCTCGCCCAGGAACGGGAAGGTGGCGCCGTCCTTCCACTCGATGCGGGCGGCTTCCAGGCGGTCCTGCCGCTCGCGCGCGGCTTCCAGCTTGGCCACGATCCAGCGTGACTTGGCCTGCACCGCGCGGTCGACCTCGCCCAGCGGCACCCAGCGCGGCGCGCTGACGACCAGGCCTTCGGGCCCGACCGAGAAGCCGATGTTCTTGCGCTTGCCCCGGCGGAACTCGTAGGCGACCAGCACGGCGCCGAGCAGCGCCTCGCGGTTGGCATCGGGGTGGCGGAAGGCCTGGGGGAGCAGCACCTGCGCGAGCGGCTGCGCGGGCGGGCCGCTGACAGCGGCGGGCGGCGCCGCCGGCACGGGCGCCGGAGCCTCGCATTTCGGCTCGTCGAACAGGTCGAGGAGGAGCTGAAACGGCGACTGCATGGGCCGCCATTCTACAAACCGCGCCCGCGGCGCGCACGGGCGTTACACGCGCGGGGGTTCGGCGCCGGGCTCTTTCGGGTAGGCCTCGGGGTCGAGGCGGCGCATCTCCAGCTCGATCCAGGTCTCGACCTCGCGCATCAGGTCCTCGGGCGTGCGGCCCTCGCTCGGGATCGGCTTGCCGAGGGAGACGTCGACGATGCCGGGGCGCTTGACGAAGGCCTTGCGCGGCCAGCACTTGGCGGAGGTGACGGCCACCGGGATCACCGGCGCCCCGGTGGCCACGGCCAGGCGCGTGCCGCCCAACTTGTAGGTGCCCTGCTGGCCGCGCGGGATGCGCGTGCCCTCGGGGAACATGATGACCCAGATACCCTGCGCCAGCAGCCGCTTGCCCTGCTCCACCACCTTGTTGAAGGCCTGGGCGCGCTGGCTGCGGTCGATGTGGATCATGTCCATGCGCCCCATCGCCCAGCCGAAGAAGGGGATGTAGATCAGCTCGCGCTTGAACACATAGGCCAGCGGATGCGGCATCAGCGTCGGCATCAGGAAGGTTTCCAGCGTCGACTGGTGCTTCACCAGCAGGATCGCCGGGCTGGTCTTGCCCTGCGGCAGGTTCTCCATGCCGGTGACGCGCACCTGCACGCCGCACAGGCGCTTGAGCGCGCGGATCTGCCAGGAGAGCCAGCGCTCCGCCTTCCAGTACATCTGCTCGCCGTTGGACCAGAGCGAGGCGGTGACCATCCAGATCCCCCAGGGGATCACGGTGACGAGCATCCAGAGGGCGTGGAGAAGCGAGCGCAGGACGGACATGGGCGGCGAGTATCGCCTAAGCCGGGACACGCGGCGCCGGGGCGCGCGTGATCAGCCAGTCGGCGAAGGCGCCGAGGTCCTGGTGGACCTGCGTCTGCGGCGGGTAGGTGTCGGCGGGCAGCGGCTGGCCGCGCAGGGCGGCGGCCTTGCCGGTGAGCACCAGGTGCGGCTGGCAACCCACCACCGCGCCGGCCGCCAGGTCGCGCGGCGCGTCGCCCACCACATGGGTGGTGCGCAGGTCGACGCCGAAGCGCTCGCCGATCTGCTCGAACAGGCCGGGCAGCGGCTTGCGGCACTGGCAGCCCTCGTCGGGGCTGTGCGGGCAATAGAAGACCGCGTCGATGCGGCCGCCGAGCGCCGCCAGGGCCTTGTGCATCTTCGCGTGGATGGCGTTGAGCGAGACCACGTCGAACAGGCCGCGTCCCAGCCCGGACTGGTTGGAGGCCACCGCCACATGCCAGCCGGCGTGGTTCAGGCGCGCGATGGCCTCCAGCGCCCCGGGCAGCGGCTGCCACTCGTCGGGCGACTTGATGAACTCGTCGCTGTCGACGTTGATCGTGCCGTCGCGGTCGAGGATGACGAGTTTCATGGCTACTGCGCGAGGCGCGACAGGTCGGCGATGCGGTTCATCGCCTGGTGCAGGGTGGCGAGCAGGCCCAGGCGGTTCAGGCGCAGGTCGGTCTGTTCGGCGTTGACCATCACGCTGTCGAAGAACGCGTCCACCGGCACGCGCAGCGCGGCGAGCGTCTGCAGCGACGCCGTGTAGTCGCCGGCCTCGAACTGCGCCTGCGCCGCCGGACCGATTTGCCGGGTGGCCTGGTACAGGGCCTTCTCGGCCTCTTCCTGCAGCAAGGGCTCGCTGACGTGGGCGTCGGCGCGCTCGGCCTTCTTCAGGATGTTGCCGATGCGCTTGTTGGCGGCGGCCAGCGCCGGCGCCTCCGGCAGCGCGGCGAAGGCCCGCACGGCAGCCAGGCGCCGGGCGACCTCGCCCAGGCGCTGCGGACGCAGCGCCAGCACGGCATCGACCTCCTGGGCGCTGTAGCCCTGCTCGCGCAGCGCTCCGGCCAGCCGCTCGTAGATGAACGAGGTGAGCTGGGCGGCCGTGTCGGGCGCCGCCTGGGGGAACAGCGCCAGCGCCTCGGCGACCAGCGCATCCAGCGCCAGCGGCAGGTCCTTCTCGCTGAGCATCCGCACGATGCCCAGCGCGTGGCGGCGCAGGGCGAACGGGTCCTTGTCGCCAGTGGGCAGCTGGCCAATGGCGAACAGGCCGGCCAGCGTCTCCAGCTTGTCGGCCAGGGCCACCACCACGCCGACCTCGTTGCGCGGCAGTTCGTCGCCGGCGAAGCGCGGACGGTAGTGGTCCTCGATGGCGAAGGCGATCGCATCGCCCAGCCCGTCGTGGCGGGCGTAGTAGCCGCCCATGATGCCCTGCAGCTCGGGGAACTCGCCCACCATGTCGGTCAGCAGGTCGGCCTTGGCCAGGCGGGCGGCGACATCGGCATCGCGCGCCAGCGCGTCGCTGCCCAGCTGGGCGCCGATCACACGGGCGATGGCCCGCACCCGCTCGATGCGTTCGCCCTGCGTGCCCAGCTTGTTGTGGTAGACGACCTTGGCCAGGCCTGGTACGCGCGACTCCAGCGTCTTCTTGCGGTCCTGGTCGAAGAAGAACTTGGCGTCGGCCAGGCGCGGGCGCACCACGCGCTCGTTGCCGCCGATCACCGCAGCGGGATCCTGCGGTCGGATGTTGCTGACCACCAGGAAGCGGTGGGTGAGCCGGCCCTGCGCGTCCAGCAGCGGGAAGTACTTCTGGTTCGCCTTCATCGTGAGGATGAGGCACTCCTGTGGAACCTCGAGGAACTCGGTTTCGAAGGCGCACGTGAGCACGTTGGGTCGCTCGACCAGCGCCGTCACTTCGTCCAGCAGCGCCTCGTCCTCGATCGGGCGGGCGCCGCCGCCCACCTGCGCCGCCGCGGCCTGCAGCTGGCGGACGATCTCGGCGCGGCGCGCGTCGAAGCTCGCGATGACCGCGCCTTCGCGCTCCAGCGTGGCGGCATAGCTGTCGGCATCCGGGATCTCGACTGCCGCGACGGCGGCCTCGAAGCGGTGGCCGTGGGTAGTGCGGCCGGCCTGCAGGCCCAGCGCCTGCACCGGCACCACGTCGGCGCCGTGCAGCGCCACCAGCGCATGGGCGGGACGCACGAACTTGACGTCGGTCCAGCCGTCGGCGAGCTGGTAGGTCATGACCTTCGGGATCGGCAGCCTGGCGATGGCCTCGTTCAGGGCCTTCTGCAGGCCGTCGGCCAGCTGCACGCCCTGCACCGTGCTGTCGTAGAAGAGCGCCTCGGCCTTGCCGTCCAGGGCGCGCTTGAGGCCGGCGGCCGCCGCCGCGTCGGCGCCCAGCGCCTGCAGCTTCTTCAGCAGCGCCGGCGTGGGCTGGCCGGCGGCGTCGAGGCCGACGCTGACCGGCATCAGCTTCTGCGACACCGCGCGGTCCGCGGCCCGCGGCGCGACGGCCGTGACATGCGCCGCCAGGCGGCGCGGCGAGGCGAAGGGCGTGACCGTGGACTCGGCCGAAGCCAGGCCCTGCGCCCTGAGCTGCTCCAGCAGCACGCCAGCGAAGGATTCACCCAGCTTCTTCAGCGCCTTGGGCGGCAGTTCCTCGACGAACAGTTCGACCAGCAGGTTCTTCATGGACATCATGCGGCCTTCTTCTGCATGGCGGCCACCCATTCACGCGGCGCCATGGGGAAGCCCAGGCGCTCGCGGCTTTCGTAGTAGCTCTGCGCGACGCTGCGCGCCAGGTTGCGGATGCGGCCGATGTAGGCCGCGCGTTCGGTGACGCTGATCGCGCCGCGCGCATCCAGCAGGTTGAAGGTGTGGGCGGCCTTCAGCACCTGTTCATAGGCCGGCAGGGCGAGCTGCTGCTCCATCAGGTATTTGGCCTGCTTCTCATGGGCGCCGAAGGCGGTGAACAGGAACTCGGCATCACTGTGCTCGAAGTTGTACGTGGACTGCTCCACCTCGTTCTGGTGGTAGACATCGCCGTAGCTGAGGCCCTCGGTCCACTTCAGGTCGTAGACGTTGTCCACGCCCTGCAGGTACATGGCCAGGCGCTCCAGCCCATAGGTGATCTCGCCGGTGGCCGGCTTGCAGTCGATGCCGCCGACCTGCTGGAAGTAGGTGAACTGGGTGACTTCCATGCCGTTGAGCCAGACCTCCCAGCCCAGGCCCCAGGCGCCCAGCGTGGGGTTCTCCCAGTCGTCCTCGACGAAGCGGATGTCGTTCTTCTTCAGGTCGAAGCCCACGGCCTCCAGCGAGCCGAGGTACAGCTCCAGGATGTTGGCGGGCGCCGGCTTGAGCACCACCTGGTACTGGTAGTAGTGCTGCATGCGGTTCGGGTTCTGCCCGTAGCGGCCGTCCTTGGGCCGGCGGCTCGGCTGCACATAGGCGGCCTTCCAGGGCTCCGGCCCGATGGCGCGCAGGAATGTCGCGGTGTGGGAGGTGCCGGCGCCGACTTCCATGTCGTAGGGCTGCAGCAGCGCACAGCCCTGGGCGTCCCAGTACGACTGCAGCTTCAGGATGAGTTGCTGGAAGGTCAACATGTGGTGCAAGGAGGAAGGCCATGCCCGCGCCGCCGAAGGCGCGGGCAAACGGGAGATTTTACGGGCAGCGGTGGCGGGCGCCGGCCGCGGGCACGCTTGATGCGACCCGCCCTGCGGTCCGATCCGGGCGTCGCTCGCTCGCCCGAACGCCGCGCGTCAAG